>CAXTOD010000351.1:0-3014 GCA_964245705.1 uncultured Acetobacteraceae bacterium | reverse complement strand
ACCCCGACCGGCTCAGCCCGCGCGAGGCGCTGGACGTGCTCTACCGGCTGCGCACGATCTTTGCTGCATTGCACGATGATGCTGTCACACAGGACGCCGACGCGCTAGATTAAGCGTTCATGCTGACACACACCGCGCTGTTCCAGGATCCGGAGGAGGCCGCCCGCGTCCTCGCCTCGGCCCTCGCCAGGCCGGCGGACGCGGGCCCGACGCCGCGCGCATCGGCGCTGGCCGTGTTCCGTCGCCACCTGGCGCGGATCCAGGCCAGCGTGCGCGACGGCTTCGAGCAGCACCGGCTCGACGGCGAGGGTGCGGCGCATGCGCTCGCCGCCCTCACCGACGGGCTGATCCGCGCCCTGCACGACTTCACCCTGAACGACGCGCTGCACGACGTGGCCGCGGCACAGGCTCCCGGTCCCGGCAGCGCCACCCTGTCCGTCGCCGCCACCGGCGGCTACGGGCGCGGCACCCTGGCGCCGTTCAGCGACATCGACCTGCTGTTCCTCACCGAGGAGGCCCCGGCGCCGGCGGTCCTGTCGGCGGTGGAGTTCATGCTCTACTTCCTGTGGGACCTGGGCCTCAAGGTCGGCCACGCCACCCGCTCGGTCAGCCAGTGCATCGCCGAGGCGGCCGAGGACACCACCGTCCGCACCACCCTGCTCGACGCCCGCCGCATCGCCGGCGACGATGCGCTGTTCTCCATGTTCCAGGCCCGCGCCATCGTCGCCTGCGTCGAGGCCGGCGCCTCCGGCTTCATCGCCGACAAGCAGCGCGAGCGCGCCGTCCGCCACGGCCGCTACGGCGAAAGCCCCTTCCTGGTCGAGCCGAACATCAAGGAAGGGCGCGGCGGGCTGCGCGACATGCAGACGCTGTACTGGCTCAGCCGCTACGTGCTCGGCATCCGCTCGCTGTCGGACCTGTCGCGGCCGGCCGGCGGCGGCCGGCCGCTGCTGACCGAGCAGGAAGCCAAGCGCGCCCGCCGCTCCTGGGACTTCCTGTGGACGGTACGCTTCCACCTGCACTACGTCGCCGGACGGGCCGAGGAACGCCTGACCTTCGACATGCAGCCGGTGGTCGGCGCCCGCATGGGCTACACAAGGCACGGCCGGCAGGTCGGCGTCGAGCGCTTCATGCGGCACTACTTCCTGACCGCCCGCGAGGTGATGCGGCTCACCCACATCCTGGAGCCGCAGGTGCTGCGCGAAGCGTTCGGCCCGCCTGCCCTCGCGCCCGCCACCGACGCCGCGCTGCGCGAAGCGGGCTTCGTGCTCGCCGACGGCCAGATCATGCCCGCTCCGGACGTCTCGTTCGACGCGCAGCCGATCATGATGCTGCGGCTGCTCGCCCTGGCGCGTGCCCGCAGGCTCGCCATCCACCCGCTGGCGATGCACGCGCTGATCCGCTGGGAGCGTCGCGCCGCTTCGCTGCGGGCGGACCCGGAAGCCAACCGCATCCTGCTCGACCTGATCTGCGGCGAGCGGCCGACCCGCCGCGCCCCCGGCGAGCGCGACCCGTCCGCGCGGCACGACGACGCCCATCACGAGGAGCCGTGGCGCTCCGGCGCGCGCTGGCTGCACGTGCTGAACGAGACCGGCCTGCTCGGCCGCCTCCTCCCGCCCTGGTCGCGCATCGTCGGCCAGATGCAGTTCGACACCTACCACGTGTTCACCGTGGACGAGCACACCATCGAGGCGGTGCGCATCCTCGGCACCCTGGAAGCCGGCCTGCTGCACGAGGAAACCCCGGTCGCCAACGAGCTGGTCGAGGACCTGCAGTCCCGCCGCGCGCTCTACGTCGCCACCCTGCTGCACGACATCGCCAAGGGCAGCGGCGGCGACCATTCCGAGATCGGCTCGGAGATGGCGCTGGAGCTGTGCCCGGCGCTCGGCCTGTCCGCCGAGGAAACCGAAACGGTGTCCTGGCTGATCCTGCACCACCTGCTGCTCAGCCAGACCGCGTTCCGCCGCGACATCGACGACCCCAAGACCATCCTCGACCTGGCCGACACCATCCAGTCGCCGGAACGGCTGCGCCTGCTGCTGATCCTGACCGTGATCGACATGCGGGCCGTCAGCACCAAGGTCTGGAACGCCTGGAAGGCGACGCTGTTGCGCGAGCTCTACACCCGCGTCGCCGAGGTGCTGGCCGGCGGCCTCGCCACCACCGAGCGCGACGTGCGGGTTTCCCGCGCCAAGGAGGCGGTGACCGTGCTGCTGGAGGAGGAAGGCTTCACCAGCCCGGAAATCGCCGCCTTCCTGCTCCTCGGCTATGGCGGCTACTGGCTGTCCTTCGACCCCGAAACCCACGCCCGCCACGCCCGCATGATCCGCGACAGCCACGCCCGCGGCGCGCCGCTCACGGTGGAAACCCAGCCGCTGCCGGCGCGCGCGGTGACGGAGGTCACGGTCTACACCAGCGACCATTCCGGCCTGTTCTCCCGCATCGCCGGCGCCCTGGCGGTGGCGGGTGCTTCCATCGTCGACGCTCGCATCCACACCATGACCGACGGCATGGCGCTCGACACCTTCTGGGTCCAGGACGCGGCCGAAGACACGTTCGACGCTCCGCACCGCATCGCCCGCCTGTCCGTGCTGGTGGAGCAGGCCTTGTCTGGACGGCTCGACCTGTCCGGCGAGATCGCCCGCTCCTCGATCGGCACCATGGGGCGCCGCATGCGCGCCATCCACGTGCCGCCGCGGGTGGTGATCGACAACCGCGCGTCCAACACCCACACGGTGATCGAGGTGAACGGCCGCGACCGGCCCGGCCTGCTGCACGACGTGACCGCCGCCATCAGCCAGCAGGGCCTGCAGATCGCCTCCGCCCACGTCACCACCTACGGCGTGCGCGCCGTCGACGTGTTCTACGTCAAGGACGTGTTCGGCCTGAAGATCAGCAGCGAGCGCAAGCTCGACGAGCTGCGCGACGCGCTGCTGGGCGTGCTCACCCGCGCCGAGGAGGCGGTGGCGGTCGCCCCGCCGGCCGCCACGCTGCGCCGCCACAGCCTCACGGGA
>CAXTOD010000350.1:2157-3023 GCA_964245705.1 uncultured Acetobacteraceae bacterium | reverse complement strand
CGGGCGGCGTACCCCTCTAACCCCACCGCAACCCCCCCCCCCCTCCCGCGTTCGTTGCAGGACCGGCGGAATTCGCCTATACGACGTCGACGTCGCCGCAGGAGACACCGAAGCGCATGTGCGGCATTGCCGGGCTGGTTCGTCAGGATGGCGGCCCGATCGACGAGCCGGTGCTCGACCGGATGACGACCGCGCTGGCGCATCGCGGCCCCGACGCGCACGGCCTGCACGTGGAGCCGGGCGTCGGCCTCGGGCATCGCCGCCTGTCCGTCATCGACCTCGTCGGCGGCACGCAGCCGATGCACGGCGAGGCGGGCGCCGTGCTGGTGTTCAACGGCGAGATCTACAACTTCGTCGCCCTGCGCGAGCAGCTCGCCGCCGCCGGCCACCGCTTCCGCACCCGCAGCGACACCGAGGTGGTGCTGCGCGGCTGGGAGGAATGGGGCGAGGACGTCGTCGGGCGGCTCGACGGCATGTTCGCCTTTGCCCTGTGGGACCGGCGCCGGCGCGTGCTGCTGCTGGCGCGCGACCGGCTGGGCAAGAAGCCGCTGCACTATGCCGCGCTGCCGGACGGGCTGGCCTTCGCCTCAGAGCTGCGGGCCTTCGCCGCCTGTCCGGCGCTGCGCCGGCAGGTCGATCCCGCCGCGCTGCAGGACTACCTCGCCCTCGGCTACGTGCCGGACCCCCTCACCATCTTCGCCGGCATCGCCAAGCTGCCGCCGGCGCACACGCTTCTGGTCGACGGGCGGGGGCCGCCGGGACAGCTGCCGGCGCCGCGTCGCTACTGGCACCCGGGCCAGGCCGGGCCGGTGCCCGGCAGCTTCGCGGAGGCAGCCTCGAGCCTGCGCCAGCGCCTGGTCGAGGCG
>CAXTOD010000350.1:0-2147 GCA_964245705.1 uncultured Acetobacteraceae bacterium | reverse complement strand
TTCCTGTCCGGTGGCATCGACAGTGCCGGCGTGGTCGCCGCCGCGACTCGGGCGCGTGCCGGCGGCGCCCCGATCGACAGCTTCACCATCGGTTTTCCCGGCGCCGACGACGAGGCGCCCGCCGCCGCGGCCGTCGCCCGCCATTGCGGCGCCACCCATCTGGTCGAGCGGGCCGACGACACCGACTGGATCGGAGGTGCCGGCGAGCAGGGCCGGATCTTCGGCGAGCCGTTCGGCGACCCGTCGGCGCTGCCGACCGCGCAGGTCTGCCGGCTGGCCCGACGGCACGTGACGGTGGCGCTGTCCGGCGACGGCGGCGACGAGGTGTTCGCCGGCTACCGGCGCCACCGCTGGCACCTGCTGGTCGAGGGGATGCGCCGGCACCTTCCGGCCGGGATGCGGCACGGGCCGATCGCCGCGATCGCCCGCCTTTACCCGAAGCTCGACCGCGCGCCGCGCTTCCTGCGCGCCAGGCACACCCTGACCGAGCTCAGCCTCGACTCGGCGCTCGGCTACTACCGGACGATGGCGCGCATGCAGGACGAGCGCCGCCTGTCGCTGCTGCATCCCGCCTTGGCAGCAGGGCTGGACGGCCACGATCCCGGCGCCCGCTTCGCGCGGCTGATGCGGGACAGCGGCAGCGACGACCCGCTGGCCCAGGCGCAGCACGTCGACCTGGCGACCTGGCTGCCCGGCCAGATGCTGGTCAAGACCGACCGCACCAGCATGGCGACCGGCCTGGAGGTGCGCTGCCCGCTGCTCGACCCCGAGCTGGTCGCCTGGGGCCTGGCGCTGCCGGCCTCGTACAAGCTGCGCCAGGGGCGCGGCAAGGCGGTGCTGCGCGCGGCGGTGGCGCCCTGGCTGCCGCCGGAGATCCTGCGCCGCCCCAAGCAGGGCTTCGCCATGCCGCTGGGGCAGACCCTGGCAAACGGGATCGACCGGGTGCGGGCGAGGCTCCTGCACCCCGACTTCCTCGACCACCGGCTGATCCGCGCCGACGCGCTGCGGCACCTGCTCGACGAGCACGAGACCCGACGGGTCGACCATGCCCAGCCGATCTGGCTGCTGCTGGTGCTGGCCGGGTTCCTCCGCAGCGAGCTGGCCCCGCCGCAAGTCCTGGCCGACGCGGCCTGACCCTGTCGATGGCTGGACACGAACGGTGAGCGGGATCTGCCTCGTCGGCGCTGGCTACATCGCACGCGTGCACGCGGACGCGCTGTCGGCCCTGCCTGCGGCCGCGGACGGCAGCCGGCACCGGGTCGCCGTCGTGGTGGATCCCGACCTCGCGGCGGCGCGCAGGCTTTGCCCTTCCGGCGCCACGGTGCACGGCGACCTCGACTCGGCGATCAAGGCCGGCGGGTTCGAGCGCGCCCACGTGCTGACGCCGCCCTCGACCCACGCCGCGATCGCGCACCGGCTGCTGGACGCCGGCAAGGCGGTGCTGCTGGAAAAGCCGCTGGCGACCGATCGCGACGCCGCCGAGGCGCTTCGGCTGGCTGCGCACGACCGCCTCGGCATCAACCAGAACTTCGTGTTCCACCCTGCCTTCGTGCGGCTGCGCGCGGCGATCGACAGCGGGTCGCTCGGCCGGCCGCGCTCGGTGTCCTGCGTCTACAGCATGCCGCTGCGCCAGCTCGCGGCGCGCCAGTTCGGCCATTGGATGTTCGCCGCGCCGGTCAACATCCTGCTCGAGCAGGCAGTGCATCCCTTGTCGCAGGTGGCGGCCCTCGCCGGCACGCTTGACACGGTGCAGGCCACCGCCGGGGCGCCGCTCCCCACCACCGGCGGCGGCGGCATCCACCCGTCCTTCGACGTCACCCTGCGCGGCGCCCTGCTGCCGGCCCAGCTCCGCTTCGCGGTCGGCGAAAGCTTCCCGTTCTGGCAGCTCACCGCGGTCTGCGACGACGGCGTCGCGGTGGCCGACATGATCGCCAACCGGATGCTGCGCTACCGGCGCACCCGCTGGCTCGACCTCCTCGACGGGCTGGTGTCCGGTGCCGCGACCGCCGGCGACATCGGTCGCGACGCCGCACGCCAGTTCGGCGCCGGCGTGCTCTCCGTGTCCGGCCTGCGGCCGCGCAACGACCCGTTCTTCCTCAGCATGCGCGGCAGCATCGGGGCGTTCCACCAGGCCTGCGACGCGGGCC
>CAXTOD010000349.1:0-3054 GCA_964245705.1 uncultured Acetobacteraceae bacterium | reverse complement strand
GACCGGCACTCGGCGCCCAGGCGCCGCGACAGGTCACGCAGCCGCGCGTCCAGCTCGCCCCGCAGGCCGGCCTCCGCCGAGTTGACCAGCGCGCGCAGCTCGGCCTCGGCCCGGACCAGCACGGCGCGCGTCCCTTCCCCCTGCTGCAGGGCGTCCGACAGCGCATGCACCGCCTCGCCGAGCCGGTCGATCTCCAGCGCCTGCACCCGGAGCAGTCCCTGGTCGGCCGCCGGCGGGACGGGAACATCGGCCGCCTGGCCGGCGACGGCCTCGCCCGGTCCCCCTGCGGCCGGCGGCGCGGCTTCCGGTGCGCGCATCCGCGCCTCGATCGAGTCGAGGCCACGCCCCACGGTGGCGGCCGCCTCGGCCGGCAGGATCCCGTCACCCTCCACCGACCGGTAGAGCAGGGTTTCCAACGCGTGCGCGATCGCCTCCACCTCCGGCAGCTCCACCGCGCGCGCTGCCCCCTTCAGCGAGTGGGCGCGCCGGAACACGTCGCGCAGCGCGGCGCCGGACACCGGATCGGCGTCGAGCGCCGCGCGCATGGCATGGAGGTGCTCGCGGTACTCCGCCTCGAAGGCGCCCAGCAGCTCGCGTCGCAGGTCGGGCTCGTCCATCAAGGGTCTCGCCCGGTCCCGGTCAGATCCGGAACCGTTCCGCGACCGCCAGCAGCCGGCGCGACAGCTCGCCGAGGCCGAGCGCCGCGCCGTCAAGCTGTCGGGTGCCGGACGCGGTCTGCTGGCTGGCCTGGCGGATGTTCTGCAGCGCCGCCATCACCTGCTCGATGCCGAGCTGCTGCTGGTTGGTCGACGCCACGATCTGCTGGAAGGTCTGCACCGCGTCCTGGATCCCGGCCGCCATCTCCTCGATGGTCGCTTCCGCGGTTTCCGTGCGCTCGCGGCCGGCGGCGCCGCGCTTCACCGCCTCCTCGGTCAGCATCACCGAGGTGTTGATGCCGCGCTGGATGTCGCCCAGGATCGAGCGGACCTGCGCCGTGGCATCCTTCGCCTGGTCGGCCAGCACCTTCATCTCGGTCGCCACCACCGCAAAGGAGCGGCCGTGCTCGCCGGCCGACGCGGCCTCGATCGCGGCGTTCAGCGCCAGCAGGTGCGAGCGCTCGGAGATGTCGTTCACGCTGGTCACGATCTCGCCGATCGCCTGCGTCTTCTCGCTCAGCGACACGATGTTCGCCGCCACCGCCTCGCCCTGCACCTGGATCTGCTCCATCGCCCGGCCGGTTTCCTGCACCGCGTGCAGACCGCTGGCGCTGGCCAGCGTGTTGGCCTGGGCGGACGCGATCACCTCCTGCGCCCGCCTGGAGATCTGGGCGCCAGAATGGGCGATCTCGTCCACGGTGGCGGCGGTTTCCTGCACCGCGGCGAGCTGCTGCTCCACGCCCGCCGCCTGCTGCTGCGCCTGGGCGCGTATCTCGGCCACCGACACGTTCAGGTTCTCGGTCGCTTCCCGGCTCTGCCCCGCGATCTCGCGCAGGTTCTCGACCATGCGGTTGAGCGTGGCGCCCAGCCGGCCGATCTCGTGGTGGGCTTCGTCCGGCGCCCGCACCGACAGGTCGCCCGCGCCGACCCGGTCGATCACCGCAGAGAACATGTCGAGCGGCGCGGACACGGTTCGCCGGATCAGCACGGTCAGGATCAGCGCGGCGGTGACCGCGATCAGCAGCGCCAGCAGGATCGACACCCAGCCCTGCCGGTACACCTCCTGCGCACGCCGCTGCCCCGCCTGCACCCCGACGTCGAGGGTGGCGACGGCCTGCTGGATCAGCCGGTCGAAGTCCGCCCGCTCCGCCGACAGCCGCGGATCGGCCGCCATCACCGCCTCGGCGTCGCCGGCGCGCATGGCGGCGAACATGGCCTCGGTGTCGGCGCGCATCTGGCGCAGCTGCACGTCGGCACCTTCCAGGGTGCCGGCGATCGAGTTCCAGGCCTGCAGCCGGGCCGGATCGCGGGCAAGGTTGGCGAAGGTGGTGATCGCCTGCCGCGCTTCCGCCAGCCTGGTCTCGGTCAGCGCCGCCTGGCGCTCCCAGCCGGAGATCCGCGCCTCGACGTCGGCCGCCGCCGCCGGGCCAGCCCGGTCCGCATGACGGAGGAAGCCGTTGGTGGCGACGAGGCGGAGCGAGGACATCTGGTCCTGCGCGTCGTGCACCGAGTCGGTCAGGCGGTAGGCGGCGATGTCGCGGGTCACGATGTTGTCCGTGGTTTCCCGCACCGCGCCGATCTGCTGCAGCGCGTAGCCGCCGAGCCCCGCCATCAGCAGGATGGTCAGGCCGAAGCCCAGAAGGATGCGCAGGGAAATGGACAAGGGCGTCAGGCTCCGGCCGGATCCGCGAAGGAAGACCGGTCCAGCGACAGGATCGCGTCGCGCAGGACCGCAGGCTCGATCAGCAGGGCCAAGCGCCGGTCGTCGACGCGTCCCCGCGCAACGAGGAGGGCGTGCCGGTCGTCGCCGGCCGGGCGCAGGGGCAGCAGGCCGAGCACCCGGTCGACGCGCAGCGCCGCATCCGGAGCCTCGCCGCGGAGCAGCATCATGACACCACTTGATGACACCACTCCGTCCGCTCCCCCACCGAGGAGGCGCGCCAGCTCCAGCAGGCTGTAGATCCGGCCGCCATGGCTGAACGCTCCCAGCATCGTGCCCGCCGCCGCCGGCGCCAGCAGGGGCACGGCGTGGCAGCGACATGGCTGCACCCCCGCCACAGCGTCCGGCTCCAGGGCATAGAGCCGGCCCCCGGTTTCGCACACCAGCCGCGGCGGAAGCTGTCCGAGGTCCGCATCCGCCGCCAGGCCCCGCCCGGCCAGGGCCGCCGTGCGGGCATCCAGGATTCGCGCCCGGAACGCGCTGCCGTCCGGCGGGATGGTCACGGCGCGTCCGGACCGGTCGCCGCGGACCCGCCCAGCCAGTCCAGGCGCACCAGACGGCGCAGCCGGCCGGCGGTCAGGCCGTCGCCGCACGGGAGCACGGCGTCGTCCGGCAGCGCGGCCGCCAGGCGCCCGGCCTCCACGATCGACCGGCGTCCAGGCACGAACTGCCCCTGGT
>CAXTOD010000348.1:0-3076 GCA_964245705.1 uncultured Acetobacteraceae bacterium | reverse complement strand
GGCGGTGGCGACCGTGGCGCTGGTGTCGCCGCCCGCCGCCCGCACCGCCCCAGCGGCGCCAAGGCTGGGCCCGCTGCTGAGGCGCTGCTGCAGCATCAGCGCGGTCGGGCCGTCGGCGAGGGCAGGACTGCCAAGGAGGCACAGGGCCGGCAGCAGGAAACGGCGCATCCATTACCTTTCGACATTCCGATGGCGAAATGGTGCCGCCGGAGGTCGTCAGTATAGCTGTCTCTATCGCCGGACCGGCATCCGGCGTGCAGGGCGTGCCAACCGCCCGGTCAGGTGCCCGGCGTCAGCTCCCGTGCACGGTGTCCAGGTCGGCGAACCGGGTGAACTCGCCCTCGAAGAACAGGTCGATCTTGCCAGTAGGGCCGTGCCGCTGCTTTTCCAGCAGCAGCTCGGCCTTGTTGTGTGCCAGCTCCATCTTGTGCTGCCACGCGTCCATGGCGACCAGGAACTTGTCGTTGCTGTCGAACATGGTGTCCTTGGGCATGCGCTGCTGCAGGTAGTACTCGTCGCGGTAGATGAACATCACCGCGTCCGCGTCCTGCTCGATCGAGCCCGACTCGCGCAGGTCCGACAGCTGCGGCCGCTTGTCCTCGCGGCTTTCCACCTGACGCGACAGCTGGCTCAGCGCCAGCACCGGCACCGCCAGCTCCTTGGCGATCGCCTTGAGCCCCTGGGTGATCATGGAGATCTCCAGCACCCGGTTGTCCGGCTTGGTGCCGACCGCCGGCCGCATCAGCTGCAGGTAGTCCACCACCACCAGGCTCAGCCCCTTGGTGCGGTGCAGCCGCCGGCAGCGGGTGCGCATCGCCGACAGGGTGATCGCCGGCGTGTCGTCGATGTGCAGCGGCAGCGACTGCAGCTCGCGGCTGACCTGGACGAAGCGGTCGAACTCCTTCTGCCCGATCTCGCCGCGCCGGATCCGCTCGCCCGACACCCGGCTTTCCTCCGACAGCAGGCGTGTGGCGAGCTGCTCGGCGCTCATCTCCAGCGAGAAGATCGCCACCGACCCGCGCGGGGTGACGCCCGTCTCGCGCGCCTCGCGCATCAGCGAGCGCGCCGCCCCGAACGCGATCTTGGTCGCCAGCGCCGTCTTTCCCATCGCCGGCCGCCCGGCCAGGATCAGCAGGTCGGACGGATGCAGCCCGCCGGTCTTCTTGTCCAGGTCGCGCAGGCCCGTGGTCAGGCCGCTGACCGCGCCGGTGCGGTGGAACGCCTTCTCGGCGATGCCGATCGCGTCGGTCAGCGCGCGCTCGAAGGTGATGAAGCCGCCGTCCTGGCCCTTGTCGGTGGCCAGCTTGAACAGGGTCTCCTCGGCCGCCTCGATCTGCTTGGACCCGTCGAGCTCGGGGTTCAACCCGAACGCGTTGTTCACCACGGTCTCGCCGATCTCGATCATCTGCCGGCGGATCCAGGCGTCGTGGATCGCGCGGCCGTACTCGCCGGCGTTGATGATGCCGACCATCGCCGTCAGCAGCTGGGCCAGGTACGCGGTCCCGCCGACCTCGTCGAGCACGCCCGAATGCTCCAGCTCCGCCTTGAGCGTCACCGCGTCGGCGAGCTGCCCCGCCTCCACGCGGCGCACGATCGACTGGTAGATCCGCCCGTGCACCGGGTCGATGAAGTGCTCCGGCGCCAGGAACTCGGCGATCCGCTCATAGGCCTTGTTGTTGGCCAGCAATGCGCCCAGCAGCGCCTGCTCGGCGGCGACGTTGGAGGGCGGCTGGCGCTGCGACAGCCCGAGCAGGGCGTCGCGGCGAAGGGGCTCGATCTGGTTCACCACCCCATCCTAGCGCAGCCGACCCAGGCGATGCGCGCAAACCTCACCCTGTGGATAACGGGGATGCCTGTGGATAACGGGGATGGTCCCGCGTCAGCCCCCACCCTGCGGCCGCAACCGGTCCAGCTCCGCCCAGGCCGACATGATGTGGTAGAACGAGCTGGTGGGCACGCGGTCGATCGCCGGCCGGCCGAACGGGTCGAGCCGGTCGATCCAGGTCCCGGGCGGCATCAGCCCGCCCTTCTCCGTCACGAGGTAGCGGGTCAGCAGGTTGCCGGCGCTGCGCACGACCACCGCCTCGTGCTCCCGGGCCGCATCCGCGTCGTGCCGGGCCAGCGCCATCCGGACCAGCGCGCAATGCGCCTTCACCGTTTCGCCCTGCGGCCACAGCCGCGCGGATCCCAGGCGCAGCGTGCCGTCGCGGCCGACCTCGTCGCGCACCAGCCCGGTCTCGGCGCCGATCCCGTGCCGCCGGCACAGCGCGTCGAGCGGCGCGATCAGCCCCGCCGTGTTCTCGCCGGTCAGGGCCTGGTGGCGGTCGAGCAGCCAGATCCACTCGGCGTGGTGGCCCGGCTCGACCTTGTCGCCGTCGATACCGGGCGCGCGGCGCCAGTCCTCGTCGAAGTACTCGCCGAGCGTGCCGGTGTCCGGCTCCAGCAGCCGGGTGCGGAACAGCGCCACCAGCTCCGCCGCCAGCTCCGCCCAGCGCCCGTCGCCGCCCACCGAGAACAGCTCCAGCGCCGCTTCCAGCAGGTGCATGTGCGGGTTCTGCTGCCGCCAGCCGCCTTCGGCCGGCTCGGCATTGGCGAACCCGCCGGCGGGCCGCGCCATGTGCCGGCGCAGGAAGCCGAGGGTGCGTTCGGCCTGGCGCAGCGGCGCCGGGTCGCCGGTCAGCCGCGCGTGGTGGGCGAGCGCGAACAGCACGAAGGCCAGGTCGTACAGGTCGCGGGTCGGGTCCAGCACGCTGCCGTCCGGTTGCAGCCGCCGCGCCCAGCCGCCATCCGCCGCAGCGCCCTGCGCCGTCATGAAGCGGTGGATCCCGGCGGCGACCGCGGCCGCGCCCTCGACCCCACGTGCCGCCGCCTCGGTGAACACGTAGAGCTGGCGCGCCTGCACCCGCATGCGCCGGTAGCCGGGCTCCGCCGGCTTCCCGTCGAGCTGGAGGTGCTCGCAGGCGGCGCGCCCGCACCCTTCGCCGAGCGGCGGGTCCATGCCGAACGTGGACCAGAACGGCAGCGCCAGGCCGAATACCCAGTCGCCCAGCGCCCGGCCCGCCAGCGCGATCCCGTC
>CAXTOD010000347.1:0-3084 GCA_964245705.1 uncultured Acetobacteraceae bacterium | reverse complement strand
GTGCAGCTGCTGTCCCTGTTCGACCGGTATCCCCCGCTGCTGGAACGGGTGGCCGCCGTGCTCGGGGCGTCGCCGGCGCTGGCCGACCACTTGGCCGCGGTGCCGGGGGCGCTGGACGGGCTGCTGGTGCCCGAGCGCGGCGGCGAGGCGGACCGCGCGCTGCGCAGCCTGCTCGACCGGCAGATGCGCGTGGCAGCCGGGGTGGAGGAGGCGATCAGGGTGGCGCGCGGGCTCGTGCGCGGCGAGGAGTTCCGCCTGTCGGTGGCACAGATGGAAGCCCGCCTCGACGCCGACGCCGCCGGAACGGCGCGCACCGCGCTGGCGGAACGGGTCATCGTCCGGATGCTGGACCAGGTAGCCGCGGAGCACACGCGCCGTCACGGGACGGTCCGCGGCGGCGGCATGAGCGTGGTCGCCCTGGGCAAGGCGGGGTCGCGGGAGATGATGGGAGGCTCCGACCTCGACCTCATGCTGGTCTACGACCATCCGGACACGGCGGAGCCGAGCGGAAGCCAGGCGGCGACCGGACGGCCGCTGGCGCCGAGCCAGTACTACGCGCGGCTGGCACACAGCCTGATTGCAGCGCTTTCGGCACCCGGCGCGGAAGGGCCGCTCTACGCGCTCGACATGCGGCTGCGGCCGTCCGGTAACAAGGGGCCCGTGGCGGTGTCGCTGCCGGCGTTCCGCCGCTACCACGCCGAGCAGGCCTGGACCTGGGAACGCATGGCGCTGTCGCGGGCGCGGGTGGTGGCGGGACCGGCGGCGCTGCGCCGGCGCGTCGGATCGGCGATCGCGGACGCGCTGTCGGCGGCTCCGGGTGCCACGGATGGCGATCCGGAAGCGTGGCGGGCGCGGCTGTGCCGGGACGCGGCGGCGATGCGGGCGCGGCTGTCACGCGAGCTGCCGCCACGCGGGTCTTGGGACGTGAAGCTGCGCGCCGGCGGGTTGATGGAGGTGGAGTTCATCGCCCAGGTGCTGCAGCTGGCCAGCCCGGATCCGCGCGTGCGCCATCCGACCACCCGGACCGCGCTCCGCCGCCTCGGCCGCTCCGGCCTGCTGGACCGCGCCGACGCCGACATGCTGATCGATGCGGACCGGTTCTGGCGCCGGCTGCAGGGGATGCTGCGCATCCTGGTGGGGGTGGAGGTGCCGCATGGGCCGCAGGCGCGCCTGCCGGTGCCGGTCGCCGAGGCGCTGCTGCGCGGGCTCGGGCTCCAGGCGGCAGATCCGGACCGGGGGCTGGACGCGCTGGCTCGGCAATGCGAGGTGGTGGCGGCGTCGGTGCGGTCCGCCTTCACCCGGCTGGTCGGGCCGCCGGCCGACAAGCGACCCGAACCAGGAGCCCGTCCGCCGTGACCAACGCAGAACCCGAAGCGCGTGTGCCGGAGGCCGGCGACCCGGCACCCGGGTTCGACCTTCCCGCCAGCTTCGGCCGCCGGGTCAGCCTGTCGGGGCTGCACGGCCAGCCGTTCGTGCTTTACCTTTATCCGAAGGCGGACACGTCCGGCTGCACCCGGCAAGCGTGCGACTTCCAGGAAGCGCTGCCGGCGTTCAACGGGTCCGGGCTGACGGTGATCGGCCTGTCGCGCGATCCAATTAAGGCGATCGAGGCGTTCGCCAGCAAGTTCGACCTCGCCTTTCCGCTCGCGTCCGATGCCGAGGGCACGGTGGTCGCCGCCTATGGCAGCTGGGTGGAGAAGTCGATGTATGGCCGCACCTTCATGGGCATCGACCGCTCCACCTTTCTGGTCGGCGCGGACGGCCGGATCGTGCGCGTTTGGCGCAAGGTAAAGGTGCCGGGCCACGCCGCGGAGGTGCTGAGCGCGGCCGCGTTGGCGTGAGGCTCAACACGGCGTGAGCCGCTGCCCGTCCGGGCGGGCGGGCGTGTAGGCTGGACAGCCGCGTGCGTGCACGAGGTTGTCGAAGGAGCGTCCCATGCGCAACATCACGTCGGTCAGGATGGCCTGCTGCCTGCCGCTGCTGCTCGCAGGCCTCGCCGTCCCGGCCGCCGCCGCCGTCCAGCTCGACAGCGGCACCGGGCTGCAGGCGAGCCGGGAGGTGGCGAACCCGCCGCCGCCCGCCAACAGCCGGCCGGGCGCCACCCGTTCCGGTCCGGCCGCAGGCAAGAGCAGGATGTCGCAGGCGCAGGCGGCCAGGCGGAACACCCCGGCATCGGCAGGCAGCGGCAGCGGGAAGAACAGTCCGCCCTGAGCCGGGCTGCCGTCCGGTGTCCCGAACCTGAAGGGGCCCCGTGCTTTCCAGAAGGATGGTGGCCTGCCTGTTTTCGGGTTCGCACGCGAACTCCGGGAGCAGGGGCGCTAGGGCGAGGAGGCCGCAGGCGGTGGGGCGGTCGGAGGCGGCGCGGCCTGGATCCGGTCGCCGTCGGGGATCGCGAAGACTTCCGCCGGTTGCAGGGCTTCCTCGACCCGCGTCGCCTGAACCAGCACCTGGCCGGCCTGCGTCGCGCGGAGCAGCACCCCGTCCGTGGTCAGGCAGACGATGCTGTCCCGTCCGGCCACGTCGCGCGTAGCCCAGTCGGTGCAGGGAGTGTTGGCAACCAGCTCCGGACCGAGACGGCGGTAGTCGCCGGTGGACGGCGGCCCGTGCAGCGCGATCGGACCGCCGGATGTCGGCAGGATCGTCGCCAGGTGCTGTGCTGGCTGCACCACGATCATCCGGCCGGTGCCGTATTCCGTGATCATGTAGGTTCCCGAACCCGGCGGGTCGACCCGCTGCCGTTCGCCTGCGACCGAGAACCGCATGCGCTGGACCAGCAGGACCGGTGTGCCTCCGGCGTCGGGTGCGGCCACGGCATAGGACACGTCGACGTCGTGCTGCGGCACCACCAGCGGACGGTCCGGAACCGGGGCAGCTCCCTGCGCCGTTGCGCCGGCGGGAACAGCCAGCAGGAGGACCGCACAGGCCGCGCCGCGCCGAAGGACAGTCACTGGCCGGCCGGCGCACCGGGCGGCATGCGGGGCTGCATGCCAGGCGCGGCGCCAGGCTGGATGCCGCCCGGAACCGGACCGCCTGGATCCGCAGGGCCAGGGCCGCCGGGGCCGCTTGGGCTCATGGCCTCGGGAT
>CAXTOD010000346.1:0-3092 GCA_964245705.1 uncultured Acetobacteraceae bacterium | reverse complement strand
GTCCTGGCTGGACGCCCTGCGGCAGCTCGGCTACCGCGCCAAGCTGTCGGCCCAGCTCGGCGCCTCCGCCCTCGCGGTCGCCGCCGTGCTGGCCGGCCTGCCCGTCCTGCCGGCGTCCATCCTGTTGTGGCCCGGCATCGCCGCCGCGTTCTGCTGGCTGATGGTGGTCACCAACGCCGTCAACTTCATCGACGGGATCAACGGCCTGGCCGCGGGCGGGATCGCGCTGTGCGGGCTGTTCGCGGCACTGCTCGGTTGGCAGGCGGGCCTGCCGGTCGCGGTGGCGTCGGGAGCGATGCTGGCTTCCGGCCTCCTCGGGTTCCTTCCGTTCAACTATCCCCGGGCGCGCATCTTTCTGGGCGACATAGGCAGCCAGGTGTGCGGCCTGCTCGCCGGCACGCTGTCGCTGCTGCTATTCCACGACGGCGGCCGGGACGCGGCCGGGCTGGCGGTGCCGCTGGTCCTGGCCGGCATCCTGTGGGACGTGCTGTTCACCTTGTGCCGGCGCGCCCTCGCCGGCGAGCGGCTGACGCAGGCGCATCGCGGCCACCTCTACCAGGTGGCCGCCCGTGCCGGCATCCCGGCGGCGCGGGTCACGGCAATCCACTGGTCGTTCGCGATCTGGGGCGGGACGCTGGCGCTAGGGCTGCTGCCCCGGCACCCGATCCTGGCCACGGGACTGGCAGTGCTGCCGCAGCTGGGCTGGACCGGGATCGTCCGGCGACGCGCGACGCGTGCCGGACTCACGTCCTGGTCATGACGCGCAGGCGGCAGGTGGACACCTTCGGGTCCGCCTGCCGCCGGAGATTACTGGCCGTCGGCGAGGGTGAGCTCAATCCCCTGCGCGGCGCCGGCAAGGCGCGCGCCCTTGGTCATGTCGTCGATTCGCAGCTCGACGCCGTTGCCGTTCTTCAGGACGTTGCCGCCGAGACCCTTGCCGACGGTGGCCTCGCCGTTGGCGGCCGCATAGGTGCCGTCGAAGTCGTGCAGGTGCCTCAGGTTGTAGACGCGGCCATGCCCGACGATCTTGGAGAAGCCGACGGCGGCGATGTCCACGCCCTTCACGCTGAAGGTGTACCTGTGGCCGGCATAGCGGAGCACGCCGCTGCCCCAGGTCGCGCCGATGCCGATGTCGGCGGCCTTGGACACGATGGTGACGGTCCCGTCCGGCCGTCCGGACACGCCCGGATCCTGCGCCGCCCTGACGGGAAGGGTGAAGCCTGCCGTGGCAAGCACGAGACCAGCTGTGAAGGCAGCCATTCGCATCAAACTGTTCCTTGATCGACATGAGGGAAGGCCGGTCACCTTGCAGCGACCTGGCGTTCCGGCATAGCGCTCAAGCGGCGATCCGGTTGCGACGCCGGTCCGTTGCGGGACAAGGCGGCTGGAAAACTGGCTAGGGGCGCCGGCCAGCGGTGCCGGATCAGCTGGCGCGGCGGCTCGCGCGCTCCTCGCTGGCGCTCGACCGGCGGGCGACGCCGGAGGCTTCGGACATGATCGAGCGCAGCTCGCGGAGATAGGCGGCACCCTTCAGCGTCCGCTGCACCAGGATCGAGCGGCGGTCCATCGGGTCGACCTTGCGGCGCGCGAGGTCGAGCTCGCCGAGCCGGTCGAGGGCCCGGGTGATCGCCGGCTTGGACACGTTGAGGTCGGAAGCCAGCCCGCGCACGGTGTGCGCCCCTTCCTGCAGGTAGCAGGTGAGGAACACGCCGAGCTGTCGTGCCGAAAGGTCCGGCCCGTCCCGGCGAACCATGGAAACAACGGTATCTCGCAGCGTTGCCACGAGGTGGTCGGTCGTCGAGGCCTGAGCCATTCAGAAAATCCTTTCCTGATCGAGGCGGAACGGCAAGTTACCGCTTCACCAGATCACCACGCCCGATGAGGCCGCTTCCCTTGTGGAAGGTTTGGAGCGCTTGGCCGGCACGCGTCCAGCAACGGTGACAGCTCCACCTTATAATGCACGGAAATGGCTTGGTTCAGTCCCAATTACGTTACCGGACTGTTTCGGTCGCCATCCAGATTAAGAATCCGCAAGGCGCCGTGGAACAAAGCGCGCAGGCCGAGCGCTTCTCCGCCCTCCGGCCGCCCCGGACGCGACTGGTCGTTCCACGCATAGGTGTCGATATGCGCCCAGCGCACCGATCCGCTCACGAAACGTTGAAGAAACAGCGCGGCAATCACCGCACCCGCCATCGGCTTGGATGACACATTGTTCAGGTCCGCAACGGTGCTGGACAGCCAGTCGTCGTAGCCGCTCCACAGCGGAAGCCGCCATATCGGGTCGTGCGACGCAATCCCCGCGTGCATGAAATGCTCGGCTAGCACGTCATCGTTGCAGAACAGGGCCGGCAGGTCCGGCCCGAGGGCGACGCGCGCGGCACCGGTCAAGGTGGCTGCGTCGAGCAGCAGGTCCGGCCGCTCGTCGCACGATTCCGCAAGCAGGTCGCACAGCACCAGGCGGCCTTCCGCATCCGTGTTGCCGACCTCGATGGTGGGTCCGCGCCGCGTGCGCAGCACGTCCGACGGGCGCATGGCGTGGCCGGACACGCTGTTCTCGACGCAGCCGATCCGCAGCGACAGGCGCACCGGCAGGTCGCGCGCCATCACCGCGCGCGCCAGCGCCAGGACGATCGCGGCGCCGCCCATGTCCTTCTTCATGCGCAGCATCGCGGCGGGCGGCTTGAGGTCGTAGCCGCCGGTGTCGAAGCACACCCCCTTGCCGACCAGGGACAGCAGCTTCGCGTCGTCGCCGGCGGCGGAGCCGCGCCAGTGTGCGACCAGCACCTGCGCCGGACGCGACGAGCCGGCGCCGACCGACGCCACCGCGGGATAGCGTTCCGCCAGCTCCGCGCCTGCGACCACGACCGCCTGCGCGCCCGCCGCCGCCATCGCGTCCCGGGCCGCTTCCGCCAGCTCGACCGGGCCCAGCAGGTTGGCCGGCATGTTGATCAGGTCGCGTGCGAGCCAGGTGGCGCGGGCCAGGATCTCGCCCTCCTCGGCTCCGGGCGGGCAGACCAGCCGGGCCGGCAGCGAGGCCGGGACCGTGGACGTGCGCAGCCGGTCGAAGCGGTAGGCGCCGAGGCAGAAGCCGA
>CAXTOD010000345.1:0-3095 GCA_964245705.1 uncultured Acetobacteraceae bacterium | reverse complement strand
GATCAGCCCGTAGGCCGCCACCACGGCGGCGTCGAGCGCCAGGGCGGCGAACAGCTGCTGCGCCGCCTCGTCGCGCCTGAGCCGGGCCGGCGTGCGCACGGGAAGGCAGAGCCGTTCGGCCTCGCGCTGCACCGGCGAGATGCGCACCGACTGCCCGCGCCCGGCCGGACGCGGCTGCTGTGTGTAGACCGCGGCGACCTCGTGCCCGGCGGCATGCAGGGCGCGCAAGGCCGGCACCGCGAACTCGGGCGTGCCCATGAAGGCGATCCGCATCGGTTCAGCCCTTGCCTTTCCGTTCCTTGGCCAGCCGGCGCATGATCATGTTGCGCTTGAGCGCCGACAGGTGGTCGACGAACAGCACCCCGTCGAGGTGGTCGATCTCGTGCTGCAGGCAGGTTGCGAGCAGGCCATCGGCGTCGAGCTCCTGCCGGCGTCCGTCCAGGTCCTGGAACCGCACCCGCACGGTCTGCGGGCGCACCACCTCGGCATACTGGTTGGGCAGGGACAGGCAGCCCTCCTCGCGGGCGACCAGCTGGTCGCTGGCGCGGATGATCTCGGGGTTGACCAGCGTGATCGGCGCGCGGACCTCGTTCTCGTGCAGGTCGACGATCGCGACGCGGAGGTCGTGCCCGACCTGGGGGGCGGCCAGCCCGATCCCGGGTGCCACATACATCGCCTCGAACATCCGCGGCAGCAGCGTGCGCAGCAGCGCCGTGTCCTCCGGCCGCGCCGGCCGGGCCTTGCGTCGGAGCGATGGATGCGGTGCGACCAGGATCTCGATCGGCAGGACCGCCGGCGGTGCGTCGTTCATGCCGGCGATGTAGCGACCGCAACCGCGATCCGCCAGGGCGGCGCGTCGGCGCTTGCAGGACAACCGGGCCGGCGCCATATCCGGTGCAGCCGGGACGCTTCGGGTTCCGGTTCATCCTCGCTCCCAGGAGGAGGCTCGCGCCATGTCCGGAAGACTGTTCGCCTCGCCCATGTTCCTCGGCTTCGACCACCTCGAGCAGATGCTCGAACGGGCGTCGAAGACCTCGTCCGACGGCTACCCGCCCTACAACATCGAGCAGACCGGTCCGGCCGGGCTGCGCATCACCCTGGCGGTCGCCGGCTTCTCCATGGACGAGCTGCAGATCACGGAGGAGGACAACCAGCTGGTGATACGCGGCCGACAGGCCGACGACAGCCAGAACCGGGTGTTCCTCCATCGCGGCATCGCCGCCCGGCAGTTCCAGCGCGCCTTCGTGCTGGCCGAAGGGATCGACATCACCGGCGCCTGGCTCGACAGCGGCCTGCTGCACATCGACCTGGCGCGGCCGCAACCCGAGGTGCGGGTCAAGCGGATCGAGATCTCCAGGCGGCCGGACCACGCCCGCGATCCCGCCGCGCGCAGCGCCGAGGTGGTGCAGGCGCGACCGGCCCGGGTGATCCGGGCCGCCGCCGCGGAAGAATGAACCGCTGGCGGCGGCGTCTTAACCATTCTATCATCAGAATGATCGGAAATGGCGGCGTCGCCCGAGCGGGGCGCCGTCCTTGGCTGAAGGACACCTGCACATGACGAGCCTGACCAACAAGCAGGGCCGCGAGTCCGGCCTGCGCGACATACGCCACCTCACCGCGCGCGAGCTGCAGGCGCTGGGCGTCAGCCAGCTGGCCTACATCAAGTCGGTGACGGTGGACGGCGAGGCCGCGTTCTCCATCCACGCCGCCGACGGCACCCCCATGGCGCTCACCGGCGACCGCGAGGTGGCCCTGGCGGCGGTGCGCCAGCACGAGATGATCCCAGCCCTGGTGCATTGAGGGCCGGCATGTCCGGGTCCTGATTCGGCCCCGGGAGCCAGGACATGATCGTCCAGTTGCTCCACGGGATCACACGCAGTCTGACCGGCCGGGGTTCTGGTGTCCCGAATCTGCAGTTCGTCGGGCTCTAGATTCCCAGTGGACGCTTGCTTTGACGATCATCTTCACCCGATCAGGTGATCCACCTGATCGGGATTCGCTCTAATCGCTGACAGCAAGCCCGGCCGACGCCATCGTGGCCGGGTCGTTCAGCATCGCCGTGAACGGGTTCATGCCGTCGCGGGCTTGGAACAACGCGATCGGGGCGTCGGGATCGCTGCGGATCGTCAGGCTGCCGCCGTTGTCAAGCCAGTCCTGTATGCGGTCCCGTGCTGCCACCGCGCGGCCCGGCGGCAGGAAGGCGGCGAACGAATCCGGCGGCAGCCGGCGTGCCGGACCGATCGCGTCGGTCTCGTCGCCGGCGGAGGGTACAGAGCGGCCGGTCACGGTTCGCGCCCGCGCCCGCAGCGCCCCGTCCTGCAGCCATAGGCTGCCGCCCTGCCAGGACAGTCCCGACAGCAGTCGCTGCAGTTGCAGCCCGGTGTCCGCATCGCCCAGGCCATAGCCGGCGAACCGGCTGGATGCCGGGCTGCTGATCAACCCGACGATCTGCGCCAGTCCGGCCGGGGTGATCCCGCCCAGCCGGAGCGTGGCGCGTGCGGCGCCGATGCCCTCCGACTGGACGCTGGCGGTGGCGGCGAGGCGCTGGGCGCCATCGTCGATCGAGAATCTCAGCGAGGCATCGGTCGGCACGTCGACGAAGCCGAGGCCGAGCAGCGCCGCCGGCCAGGATCCGAGGATGTCGCTGCGCGCCAGCGGCACCACCGGCACCCTCATGCCGGCCAGTGCGATCGACCCGTGCGTCGGCCAGTCCGTGCCGTCGCCCGTTCCGCTCCCCATGCCGTCGATGGAGACCGACCTGATCGGCACCGACACGCCGCCCAGCCGCAGGGTCACGTTGCCCAGCGTGGCGGATCCGAACGGCGAGGCGGACAGCGTCTCGTAGAACACCACGCCGCGCAGGTCGTAGCGGTCGAGCAGCTGCGCGATGCGCTGGCGGGCGACGGCGGTCGCGTGCTGCTGCACTGCCATCCACAGCAGGGCGCACACGACCAGCAGGGCCGCCGCGGCGCCCAGGACGATGTTGCGACGCCGGCCCGGCACCGATCCCTGCGCCGCCCAGCCGGCCCGCGTGCCGACCGCTGCCGAGGCTAGCCCGGTGGCGGCCTGCCTTGCGGCGCGCCGGGCGGCAAGGC
>CAXTOD010000344.1:720-3097 GCA_964245705.1 uncultured Acetobacteraceae bacterium | reverse complement strand
TGACGGCCACCTCGCGGCCGGCGGTCCGCGCGGACCCGGCGCGCTGCGGCGCGTCGTCGAGCGCGGCCTGATGCGTCGCCCGGAGCGCGTCCGCTTCCGCCCGCGCCGCGGCCAGCGCCGCGTCGTCCTCCGCCCAGTCGGCGTCGCGGCAGCTCAGTTCCAGCATCTCGACCAGGTCGCCGGCCTCGGCGGCCTTGTCCAGCCGCTCCAGGCGGCGCATGCGCCGTCCCTTGCCGGGCCAGTTGTTCAGGCGCTCGCGCGCCACCGGCAGCAGGCTCGCCGCCAGCTTCGGCAATGCGAGCGGTTCCGGCGCCGGCTCGCCCGGGACCGTGCTGCGGGTCCGGCTTTGCAGCTGCGCCTGGGCCAGGCCCTGCAGGTCGAGCAGGCGCTCGTCTGCGTCGGAGGGCACCGTCAGCTCCTGGCCGTTGCTGGGCGTGTCGGACCGGGCGGCCAGCAGCGCCAGCATCTGGATGTCGAGCAGCCGGGCCGCCGGCGGCTTGCCCTTGGCCATGGCTTCCAGCGCCGTCACCAGCTGGTCGGAGCGCAGCACGCAGGCGCCGCCAAGCGCCGGTGAGGTGCAGGCCAGGAAGGGGTTCAGGCTGTAGGCCAGCATCGGCATGCGCAGGGCCGGGACCGGCAGGCGGGAGGCGCGGGCGTTGCGCCGTTCCAGCTCCTCGGACACCTGCAGGCCGCTGCGCCCGGTCAGCAGCGCCCAGCGGCGCAGCGACGCGTGGCGGATCGCCTCGCCGATGAAGCCGTCGGGAGCGCCGGAGATGAGCTGCATCGCCAGCATGGCGGGAATGGCGTCGGGCCAGAACCAGCGGCCGCCCCAGAACATCGGCGCCAGCGGGTCGAGCAGCGCCACCGTCTGCATCAGCACCATCTGCTCGGCGCCGTCGGCGTTGCGGTCGTTGGCGGCCCGGAGCGCCTCGGTGATGCGGGCGGCCAGCAGCGGGAGGTCGAGGGCGCGTCGCAGCCACTGCTCCACCGTGCCGCTGCGGAGCAGCACCTGGGCCTCGACCGGCTGGCGGGCGAAGGCCAGCGCCAGGGAGCGCGCGGTGGACACCGGGATCCTGCCCACCATCAGCGGGCGCGGCGCGCGGGGCTCGGGACGCGGCGCCTTGGGGCGCTCCGCGCCGATGCCGTGCTCGGCCAGGGCTGCCAGGCTGGGGCGGGCGTTGGGGTCGTCGGACAGCATGGAGCGGAGCAGCGACACCAGCACCGGCGGCAGGCGCTCGTTGCCGACCAGGGCCTGGAAGCTGCCGAGCTCGAGCTTGCGGTGCACGATCCGCTCGTCGTCCAGGTCGGGCAGCAGGGGGTGGCCCAGGAGCAGCTCCAGCAGCACCGCGCCGAGGGCGTACACGTCGTCGGCGGGCAGGCCGGCGCCGCGGGCGGAGGGGGCGCAGATGCCGGTGGAGGCGGGCTCGTAGACCGCAGGCTGCGAGAAGGCGGGCGGCATCACGCAGCCGGGGGCCAGCAGGATGCGGCCGGATTCTAGCGATCGGTACAGGTTGGCGGGCCTGATGCCGCGATGCACCAGGCCGAGCGCGTGCAGGCGTCCCAGCGCCAGGGCGAGCGGGCGGAGGTAGACGGAGGCGATCTCCGCTTCGGAGGGCGGCAGGGCGGTTTCGGTCAGGCTGTCGCGCAGCGAGGGGCCGGGCGGGGCGTCGCAGACGATCCAGTACTCGCCGCCTCCGGCGCCGTGCGCGACCGGCATCAGCAGGGCGGTGTTGTAGGCGTTGAGGAACAGCGGGAGGGTCGCCGGCGGCGGCGCGTCGCGACGGGTTTTGACCGCGACCAGAGACGCCAGGGCGTGGTCGGGGCCGCGCTGGCCGGGCTCGGTGCCGTGCCCGCGCTGGTCCACGGCAAAGGCGGGCAGGCCGGCGAACTCGCCGCACGGGGAGCCAGGGAACACCTGGTAGCGGCGGTCGATGATGATCGCGCCGCCGTCGGTCGACTCGTCCTGCCGTCCCCGCATGCCGCCCATCGTTTCCGCACGACCCGTTCGAGGCCGCCATGATGGGGGTTCGCGGTTAAGCCGGGCTTAAGGGCGGGTGCGGCTCAGCTTTCGAACGGGTCGCGCATCAGGATGGTGTCGTCGCGCTCGGGGCTGGTGGAGAGCAGCGTCACCGGGGCCTCGACCAGCTCCTCGATGCGGCGGACGTACTTGATGGCGGCGGCCGGGAGCGCGCCCCAGGAGCGGGCGCCGCGGGTGCTGTCCTGCCAGCCGTCCAGGGTCTCGTAGACCGGCTCGATGCGGGCCTGCGCGGCGGGGGCGCTGGGCAGGTGGCGCACCGGCTGGCCGTCCAAACGGTAGCCGGTGCAGATGCGGATGGCGGGGAGGCCGTCCAGCACGTCGAGCTTGGTGAGCGCCAGG
>CAXTOD010000344.1:0-710 GCA_964245705.1 uncultured Acetobacteraceae bacterium | reverse complement strand
CGCCAGGCCGGTAATGCCGCCGACGCGCACGGCACGGCGCACCAGCACGGCGTCGAACCAGCCGCAGCGGCGCGGGCGGCCGGTGACGGTGCCGAACTCGTGGCCGCGGGCGCCGAGGAGATGGCCGGTCTCGTCGTGCAGCTCGCTGGGGAACGGGCCGGCGCCAACGCGGGTGGCGTAGGCCTTGGCGATGCCGAGCACGAAGCCGACCGCGTTGGGCCCCACCCCGCTGCCGGTGGCGGCGTTGGCGGCGACGGTGTTGGAGCTGGTGACGAAGGGGTAGGTGCCGTGGTCGACGTCGAGCATGACGGCCTGGGCGCCCTCGAACAGGATGCGGGTGCCGGCGCGGCGGGCGTCGTCCAGGCGCTCCCAGACCGGCTCGATGTAGGGCAGCAGGCGGGGGGCGAGGTCGAGGAGGTAGGACAGCAGGGCGTCCTTGGAGACGGTGTCGGCGCCGAGGCCGGCGAGCAGGGTGTTGTGGTGCAGCAGGATCTCGTCGAGCTTCCAGTCGAGCGTGTCGGGCTCGGCCAGGTCGCACAGGCGGATGGCGCGGCGGGCGACCTTGTCCTCGTAGGCGGGGCCGATCCCCCGCCCGGTGGTGCCGATGCGCCGCTCGCCGCGGGCGGCCTCGCGGGCGCGGTCGAGGGCGCCGTGCACGGGCAGGATCAGGGTGGCGGCCTCGGAGATGCGGAGCGTGTCGGGGCCGACGG
>CAXTOD010000343.1:0-3132 GCA_964245705.1 uncultured Acetobacteraceae bacterium | reverse complement strand
CGGTGTGGCTGACGCCGCAGATGGACCGGCTGTTCATCGAGGGGCCGTCGGCGCGCCGGCGCTTCCTGGACCGGCTCGTGCTGGCGCTGCAGCCCGACCATGCCCGCGAGGTGGCGGCGCACGACGAGGCGCTGCAGGGACGCAACCGGCTGCTGCAGCAGGGCTGCGCCGACCTCGGCTGGCTGGACGGGCTGGAGCACTCGCTGGCCCGCCACGCGGTGGCGGTGAGTGACGCGCGGCGCAATCTGGTCGGCAGGATGAACCTGCTGGCACGCGCGCCGGAGCGACGGGACGGCTTCCCGCCGGCGCTGCTGGAGCTGGAATGCGCTGTCGCGGCCCGGCTGGAGCATGCGCCGGCGCTGGCGGCGGAGGACTGGCTGCGCGAGGCGCTACGGGCGCGCCGGCAGCCGGACGCAGCCGCGGGAAGCTCGTCACTGGGCGCGCACCGTGCCGACCTGCTGCTCAGCGACCTGCGCTCGGGACGCCCGGCGCATCAGGGCAGCACCGGACAGCAGAAGGCGCTGCTGATCGGCACCGTGCTGTCGCACGCGGCCTTGATCGCAGCCCTGCGGGGCGAGGCGCCGCTGCTGCTGCTGGACGAGCCGCTGGTGCATCTGGACAGCGCCCATCGTGCCGCCCTGTTCGCGGCCCTGCTGGAGCTGCCGGCGCCGGTGCTGCTGACAGGCACCGATCCGGAGCCGTTCGCCCCGCTCGCGGGTCAGGCCGAGATGCTGCGCGTCGCCTGTGGAAAACTTCAGCCGGAGGCGGCTTTTCGGACGCGTGAAGCTGGCTCCGCAGGAGCGGCTGCGGTAGGATAGTCCTTTAATATTCATCGAAC
This sequence comes from uncultured Acetobacteraceae bacterium, assembly GCA_964245705.1. Taxonomy (GTDB): domain Bacteria; phylum Pseudomonadota; class Alphaproteobacteria; order Acetobacterales; family Acetobacteraceae; genus Lichenicola. Next base: position 2,294 of record CAXTOD010000343.1, on the reverse strand, counting down.
ATCTGGAGCACCAAGCCGGCATGTCCGACAACGCCGAGCCTACCGCCGCGTCCGCACCAAAGCTGACCGCATTGCCGGCGCCGGAAGCGACTTTGGTCAACGGTCATGACAGCTACGACGCGGCGTCGATCTCGGTGCTCAAGGGGCTGGATGCGGTGCGCAAGCGTCCGGGTATGTATATCGGCGACACCGACGACGGCTCCGGCCTGCATCACATGGCGTTCGAGATCATCGACAACGCCGTCGACGAGGCGCAGGCGGGCTACGCCACCTCCTGCACGATCGTGTTGAACGGCGACGGCTCGGTCTCGGTGCGCGACAACGGCCGCGGCATTCCCACCGACATGCACGCCGAGGAGGGCGTCAGCGCGGCCGAGGTGGTGCTGACCAAGCTGCACGCCGGCGGCAAGTTCAACCAGAACTCCTACAAGGTCTCGGGCGGCCTGCACGGCGTGGGTGCGGCCGTGGTCAATGCGTTATCGGAATGGATGGACGTGCGCATTTGGCGCGAAGGCACCGAGCACCGCATCCGCTTCCACCACGGCGAGACGGAGTCGCCGCTGCACGTGGTGGGTCCGAGCGCGGCACCACGCGGCACCGAGGTGAGCTTCAAGCCCAGTGCCGCCACCTTCGCCAGGACCGAATTCGAGTTTTCGATCCTGGAACGTCGCCTGCGCGAGCTCGCCTTTCTCAACTCCGGGCTGGAGATCTTCCTGCGCGACGAGCGCCACGCGCCGGTGCAGGAACAGCGCTTCATCTACGAGGGTGGCCTGGTCGCGTTCGTCGAGTGGCTCGATCGCGGCAAGATCCCGGTGACAACGCCTCCGATCACGGCACTCGGCACGGACAATGCCCAGGGCATACGGGTCGAGTTCGCGCTGTCCTGGAACGACAGCTTCCACGAGACCATGCTGTGCTACACCAACAACATCCCGCAGCGCGACGGCGGCTCGCATCTCGCCGGCTTCCGCCAGGCCCTGACCCGCGTCGTCGGCAAGTACGCGGAGGGGCTCGGCAAGAAGGAGGCGCTGACGCTGGCCGGCGAGGACATGCGCGAGGGCATGACGGCGGTGCTGTCGGTGAAGGTCCCGGATCCGAAGTTCTCTTCGCAGACCAAGGACAAGCTGGTCAGCTCGGAGGTGCAGCCGGTGGTGCAGGCGGCCACCGCGGACGCGATCGCGCACTGGTTCGAGACGCATCCCAAGGAAGCCCGCTCGATCATCGGCAAGGTGATGGACGCGGCGGCCGCGCGCGAGGCGGCGCGCAAGGCGCGCGAGCTGACGCGCAGGAAGGGCGTGCTCGACATCTCGACGCTGCCCGGCAAGCTCGCCGACTGCCAGGAGCGCGACGCCGCGAAGGCCGAGATCTTCCTGGTCGAGGGAGACAGCGCCGGTGGCACCGCCAAGCAGGGACGCGACCGCCGCTTCCAGGCGATCCTGCCGCTGAAGGGCAAGATCCTGAACGTCGAGCGCGCGCGCTTCGACCGCATGCTCGGCTCGGCCGAGATCGGCACCCTGATCACGGCACTTGGCACCGGGATCGGCCACGGCGAGCCCGACCAGGGCGGCTTCTCGCTGGTCAAGCTGCGCTACCACCGGATCGTCATCATGACGGACGCAGACGTCGACGGCTCGCACATCCGCACGCTGCTGCTGACCTTCTTCTTCCGCCAGATGCCGGAGCTGATCGAGCGCGGCCACCTCTACATCGCCCAGCCGCCGCTGTATCGCGCCAAGCGCGGCAACGAGGAGCGCTACCTGAAGAACGACGCCCAGCTCGAGCAGTACCTGCTCGACAAGGCGCTGTCGCACTCTCGCCTGACCTACTCCGACGGGCGCGTGCTGCAGGGGCTGGACCTCGCCGCCGAGACCGCCTGGCTGCACGATGCGGCAAGGGCGCTGCGCCGGCTGTCGGTGACGGCGCCGGTCTGGATCCTGGAACAGGCGGCGGTCGCGGGCGCGCTGACCCCCGACGTCGCGCGCGGGCAGGCGCGGGCGCGACACGTGCTGGACCATCCGGAGCTGGTCAGGGGGCGCCGGGTGCTGGACTTCGCCGCCGGCGGCGGCATCGCCGCGATCGCCTGCGCGCTGGCCGGCGCGGCCTCGGTGGCGGCGGCGGAGATCGACCCGCTGGCCGCCGCGGCGATCGGGCTGAACGCCGCACGCAACGCGGTCGCGGTCGCCGTGCTGGCGGACGACCTGGTCGGCAGCGACCGGGCGTTCGCCCTGATCCTGTGCGGCGACGTCTGCTACGAGGCGCCGATGACGCGCCACATCCTGCCCTGGCTGCGCGCC
>CAXTOD010000342.1:0-3153 GCA_964245705.1 uncultured Acetobacteraceae bacterium | reverse complement strand
CCGGCAGGGCGTAGCCGGCGCGCTGCAGCAGCGCGGCGCAGTCCCTCAGTTCCGGGAACGGCGACACCCGTGGGGAGGCACCGCCGGTCAGCGCCGCCTCGGCCTCCAGCAGGGCGGCACGCAGCGGTGCCAGGCTCGGCAGGATCGGCAGCGACGCCAGCAGCAGCCCGTCCGGACGCAGCGCCGTGCGCAGCTGGATCAGCGCGCCAGGAAGATCGTTGGTCCAGTGCAGGGACAGGTTGGCGACCACCAGGTCGAAGCTGCCGGGTGCGAGGAGCCGGGCTGGACTCGATGGAAGACGTTGACCATCGCGTCGTGGTGGTGCCCCTCGTTGATCGCACGCGTCACGGTGCACCAGTCTCCATCCGGATCATACGCAAACGATGTCATGGCCTCGAACTCGTCGTCGTGTAGCGGCCGGGTGACGCGCACTGCACCATCTCTTCATGCCGGCCCACCGGGGATATGAGCAACGCACCCTGCTGGGTGTCGGTCAGGTTGATGAGGTTCCGGTTGTCCGTCCTGAACGTGTCGGCGGCGGCTCCGATCTGGCCGCTTGCCTCGGCCACCGTCGCGGCGACATCGGGATCCACGTTCATGGCGACAAGGTCGTCGGTGATGGTCTTCGCCACCTTGCCCTTTATGTCGTGGCGAGGACCAGAATAACCTCCGAGGCTGCAGATGGGTGGTGCAGCCGGTTGCTCACGCCAGGCTGCTCTTCCTTCCGATAATGAACGCGCACCTGGCGAGCGAAGGTGCAACGTCTTCGGCGGCACTGCGAGGTCGAACAGGTCGGCGAAGTGTCTTGCCACGAGCGCAAAGCGGCCGCGGTCGCCGACAATGCGTCGGGCATTACCAGTGGCCCGGCAGCGGGGAAGCCCAGGACCCGGACGGCCTGGACCCGACGGCTCAAGACCCTGAAGGGTCAAACGCCCCACGAGCACATCTGCCGCATCTGGACGGAACAGTTGGAACGCTTCAAGCTTGACCCGTGTGATTATACACCTGGACTGGACAGTCTGGCGTAGCTTCACGGCCTCACTCACAAATCCCCGTTCTCGACCGCGATCCGTGCTGCGGTCGCCAGCCGGTCGACGCGGTCGTTGTCCACGTTCCCGGCATGACCACGGACCCAGCGCCATTCCACCTGGTGCCGCTTCGCCGCCTCCAGCACCCGGCGCCACAGGTCCATGTTGGCGACCGGGTCGCCGCCGGCGGTGCGCCAGCTGCGCCGAACCCAGCCGGTGGACCAGCGGGTGACGCCGTTGCGCACGTATTCGCTGTCGGTGTGCAGCGCGATCCGACACGGCCGGGTCAGCGCTTCCAGCGCTTCCGCCGCCGCGGTCAGCTCCATGCGGTTGTTGGTGGTGGCCCGCTCGCCGCCGCTCAGCTCGCGCTCGTGGCCGCGGAACCGCAGCAGCACCGCCCAGCCGCCGGGGCCCGGGTTCGGCTTGCAGCCGCCGTCCGTCCACACCTCCACCTCCGCCGGTCCGGCACCCGGCTCCTCGCCGCTCACAGCCCGAGCGCCTCGGGTGCCGCGGCGAGGCAATGGCGCAGGCGGTGGAGGTAGTCGAGCGGGTCCTTGCGGGTCACCAGCGCACCGTCGGGGGTGTTCACCCAGTCGAACAGACGGGTCAGCAGAAAGCGGATCGCCGCCCCCTGCGCCAGCACCGGCAGCGCCTGCCGCTCGCCAGGCTCCAGCCGGCGCACGCTTTCGTAGCCATCGAGGATCAGGCGGGCCTTGGTCGCGTTGAAGTCCAGGTTGAGGCACTCCAGGTCGGGGCGCCTGGGGCCGGGCTCGAAGCACCAGGCGTTCAGGCAGACCCCCAGGTCGTAGGCCAGCAGGTCGGTGCAGGCGAAGTAGAAGTCGATCAGCCCTGACAGCACCCGGAGTCCGGCGCCGTCCGGCTGCTGTCCCTGCAGGAAGAACACGTTGTCCGGGAACAGGTCGGCGTGGATCTGCCCGCGCGGCAGCCTGTCCGGCCAAGCTGGCAGGATGTGCGCCAGCGCCCGGTCGAGCTCGGCCACCAGCCCCGGCTGCACCCGGTCGCCGGACGGGCGGCAGCTGTCGAGCAGCGGCATCCAGGCATCCGGGCCGAGCCGGTTCGGACGCTCCGGCGCATAATCGGAACCCGCCCGATGCAGACGCGCCAGCGCCTCGCCCAGCGGACGGCAATGCTCCGGCCGCACTCGGCGCGGCCAGACGCCCGGCAGAAACGAGGTGATCGCCGCCGGCCGCCCGGCCAGCGTGCGCAGCGCCTCGCCGTCACGGCCGGGAACCGGCTGCGGGCAGGTCACGCCCCGCGTCGACAGGTGGCGCATCAGGCCCAGGAACCAGGGCAGCTCGGCGGCCTCGACCCGCTTCTCGTACAGGGTCAGGATGTAGTCGCCGGTGCCGGTGCGCAACGAGAAGTTGCTGTTCTCGACCCCCTCGGCGATGCCGCGGAAGGCGACCAGCGGGCCCAGCTCGTACTCGCCGAGGAAGGCCGTCAGCGCCTCGTCGGTGACGTCGGTGTAGACCGCCACGAGCCGGCCGCCGGATGGGTCGGGAGAGCCGGGCCTGGATCAGCCGAGCGGGGCGGGCAGCTTGAAGATCACGTCCTCGAGCTTCACCGTGCGCTCCTCGATCTCCAGCCGGTATCGGTGCCCGAGTGCCGTCACCATCTCCTGCACCAGCGCCTCCGGCGCCGACGCGCCGGCGGTGATGCCGAGCGTGTGCACGTCGTCCAGCACCGACCAGTCCAGGTCGCGCAGGCGCGGCACCAGCAACGCGCGCGGCGCCCCGGAGCGCTCGGCCACCTCGCGCAGGCGCTGCGAGTTGGACGAGTTCGGGCTGCCGATCACGATCAGGAGGTCGCAGCCGGGCGCGATCGCCTTGACCGCCTCCTGGCGGTTGGTGGTGGCATAGCAGATGTCCTCGCGCTTCGGGCCCTCGATCAGCGGGAAGCGGCCGCGCAGGATGGCGACGATCTCCGCGGTGTCGTCCACCGACAGGGTGGTTTGGGTGATGAAGGCGAGCCGGGTCGGGTCGGCCGGCTGCACCCGGCGCGCCTCCTCGGCGTCGTTGACCAGGGTGACGGCACCCGGCGGCAGCTGGCCCATGGTGCCCACCACCTCGGGATGGCCGGCATGGCCGATCATCAGGATGTGCCG
>CAXTOD010000341.1:2137-3161 GCA_964245705.1 uncultured Acetobacteraceae bacterium | reverse complement strand
TTGCGGAGCTGGCCCGGGCGGCGACGCTGCGGCTCGACCAGGCGGCGGTCGAGGCGCTCGACGTGGCAAGCGGCCGGCCGGCGCGGGAGGCTTGAGGTCCGGTCCCGGAAGGGCGCCGGACCGGGTCCTGGTCCCGCTCCCGCCGCCGCCGTGGCGGACACGGCGGACGATCCGGGACGGGCACGGGATTTGCTGGCCGGGCCGCAAGGAGCCCGCCCCCGCATGACCGTCACAGTTCCGCCCGTTCCCGTTCTGCGACGCGAGATGAGCGCTTGGGACGGGCTGCTCGTCACCCTGGCCGGGCTGTCCCCCAGCATCGGCGTGTTCATCGTCGGGTCGAACGTGATCCACATGGCGGGCAGCGGGGCGGTCCCGTGCTTCCTGGCCGCCGCGGTCCTCGGGGTGGCGATGGCGTCCGTCTACGCCGAGCTGGGATCGTCCCTGCCCAGCGCCGGCGGCGAGTACACCATCGCCGGGCGCCTGCTTGGCCCGGATGCAGGCTTCGCCATGCTGTCGATCAACCTGTGCGGCCTGTGCCTGGCGATGTCGCTGTCCAGCGTGGGGGTCGCCGGCTACCTGCGGGCGGTGGTGCCGGGGCTGCCGGTGACGCCTACGGCGCTGGGCCTGGTCGCGGCGGTGACCGGGCTCGCGGTGCTGAGGGTCCGGGTGAACGCGCTGGTGACCGGGTTGCTTCTCGGGTGCGAGATGGCCTCGCTGGCCGCCACCGCATGGCTCGGCGCCGCGCACGTGCAGCCGGGGGGAGCCGTGCGGCTGCTGCACCCGATGATGGCCGGGCCGGCCGGCGCGTTGCAGGCGGTGCCGCTCGCGGTGCTGGGCGTGGGCGCCGCCGGCGGCATCTACGCGTTCAACGGCTACGGCTCGGTGATCTTCTTCGGCGAGGAGATACGCGACGCGCGCCGCAGCGTCGCCGCCATCGTCTACGGCTCGCTGGCGATCGCGGCGGTGACCGAGCTCGTGCCGATGGCCGCGATGGTCATGGGTGCGCCGGATTTCGCCCGCGTCG
>CAXTOD010000341.1:0-2127 GCA_964245705.1 uncultured Acetobacteraceae bacterium | reverse complement strand
CGATGATCGCGATCATGCTGACCGCCGGGCGCCAGCTCTACGCCAGCGCGCGCGCCCGGGCCGGGCCGGCGGGCGGGCGGCACCTCGCGGCCCTGCACCCGCGCTTCGGCTCCCCGCACGTCGCGACCCGGGGGATGGGCGGGGCGGCCCGGGGCTGCTGCCTGCTGCCCCCGGGCGTGCTGGTGACCATCCTGGCCAACGGCAACGTCGCCACCTACGCGACCCTGTGCCTGGCGGCGATTGCCGGGCGCCGCAGCGGCTTGACCGCCGACAGCGAGGCGCGGGCGCCGCTTTTTCCGCTCGGGCCGGTCTGCGTCCTCCTGGCGTTGGCCGGCGTGGTCTGGGCGGACCTGCTCGATCCGGCGACCGGGGTGCCAGGACTGCTGGCCACCCTGGCGATCCTGGGGCTGGGCGTGGGCGCGCACCGGCTGGTGGTGCGCAACCGGGCCCGGGAACACCCGGACCGGACGGTCTGCCGCTGACCCCGCTCGACAGGGGCAGAGCGGCATCGCGGACGGCAAGGCGGCACGGCGGTCCGGCCGACCTGCAGGGCCTCGGGACAGCCGTGACGGATCAGCCCGTGTCGGGGGTCGGCACGGCGCGACCGGCAGGCCGGACAGGTCCACGGCGTCCGGCAACCCCGCAGGTGTTCGTGCGTGTCTTGATGCGTCGGGAAAAGGAAAGCGGCTGATGGCAGACAAGGACGTGTCGCGGGCGGAAGAAGCGACGAACCTGGCGAAGGACGCCGTGGAGGCGACGCAGCACGGGGACAAGGAAGAAGGCAAGTTCCTGGCGGACGCCGCCAAGGCGCTCGACAAGGCCGCGGCCAGCGAGGTGCTGACGGGCAAAAAGGTTCCCGAGGCGGACGGAACCTGAGGCCGCAGCCTGATCAGGAGGCTTCCTGCCGGAGGACACGGAAACGCCGCATCGACGACGGACGCCGCCGCGTTTCCGTGCGGGCGGCAATCACGGCCGGGCGGCTCCGTGCGGCGGCGAACCGAGATGCCGCCCGAAGAAATCGTCGGCGGCATGGAACAGCGCGAGCCAGGACCGTTCGCGCAGGAGGTCGTGGATCTCGTCTGGGATCACCAGCTGCTCGACCTCCACGCCGTGCTCCCGGAGTGCGGCGATCAGCTCCACCGACTGCGAGAACGGGACGTTCCGGTCGTCATCCGCGTGCACCAGCAGCACCGGCGAGCGCCACCGGTCGACCGTCGCCATGGCGGAGGAGTCGAAGGCAAGCTGGCTGGCGGCGGGCGAGGCGCCGGACCCGCCGGGATCGGCAGGCAGGCTGCGCCAATCGTGCACGCCCGCGTAGTCGACTCCCGCCGCCAGGAGGTTCGACGCGCGTGCGAGCCCCAGCGCGGTCATCAGCCCGCCATAGCTTCCGCCCCAGATGCCGATCCGGGCAGGGTCGACATCCGGGCGGCCCCGCAGGTAGAGCGCGGCACCCAGGATGTCGTTCAGCTCGCTGGCGCCGTTGGCCCCGAAGTTCGCCGGCACCCGGAAGTCGAGGCCGTAGCCGATGCCGCCGCGGTAGTTGACCGAAAGGACCACGTAACCCTCGTCGGCGAGGTACTGGTTCACCCCGTACATGAAGGTGTAGGCGTCCATGGGATGCCAGCCCAGGAGCATCTCGCGGACCGGTCCGCCATGGAAGAACAGCACCGCCGGACCGCGGGCACGCTGGCGCCCGGGCGGCGGCAGGAAGAGCTGGGCGTGGATGGCCAGGCCGTCGGCGGCGGTGAACACCACCGGCCGCGGCTCGACCATCCGGGCCGCCGGGAACTCCGGAGGGATCGCACCGGGGGCGAGGTCGGTGGCGCTGCCGTCGGCAATGCTGACCGGCCGCATCGGGTTGCGCGCGTCGCCGTGCAGCGCCAGCAGCTGTCCGTCGCTCGACAGAACGGGATAGTCCTCGTTGCTCGCGCCGCGGGTGAGGGCGCGCGGGGCGCCCCCGGCGACGTCCACCTCCCACAGGTGCCAGCGGTCGGTGTCCTCCACGTTGGCGGAGTACGCGACGCGGCTCCGGTCGGGGCTGAGGGCGGTGTTGAACACCTCGAAGGCGCCGGGGGAACGTCGCGCGTGTTCACCGGCTCCAGCACCATCGCGATGCCGGCATCCTCC
>CAXTOD010000340.1:0-3161 GCA_964245705.1 uncultured Acetobacteraceae bacterium | reverse complement strand
TAGGCCCACCACCCGTCGGGGAACTTCTCCTTGACGACGGTGAAGCGGCGGATGGCGTCCGGCCAGTCCGCGCGTGCCTCCGCAACCGTGCCGTAGTCGATGAACAGCGCCCGCTCCCCGGGCACCTGTTGCTGGCCCTCCTCCAGGATGCGGTCGGCCTCGTCGAGGCGGCCGAGGTGGCGCAGGGCGATCGCGATGCGGGCATAGGCCCACCATTCGCGGGGGAACATGTCCTTGACCACGGTGAAGCGTCGGATGACTTCCGGCCAGTCCGCGAGTGTCTCGGCGATCGTCGCATGGTCGATGAACAGCCTGGGATGGTGCGGGAACATCTTCTGGCCGTCCGCCAGAAGCGCCTCGGCATCCGCCGTCTCGCCGTTCCGGACAAGGATCGCCGCAGCCTCGGCCAGCTGCCAGAGGCTTGCCGGCCGTTCATCGATCTGGACGTCGTTTCGTGGCTGCACGCAGGTCTCCATGAACGGGATCTATGCCTGTCGGCTGCCTCGAATACCGAGAGACGTCCAAAAAAGTCCAGTTCGATCGATCATGGATGACCTTGTCGCAGCGATACGTGTACTCGTCCCGCGATCCGACCGGCCATCGCCGCGACGACCGCGTATCCCGCCGCCCCGCGTCCGGTCGATCCGCATCCTGATTGACGGTCAGGTCCGGACCCGGAAGGATGCCATCCGGATGATCGCTGGAGGTCCTGTTGGCCGTTCCTAGTCTTTCCTGGCTGGCCGAGCCGACCGGCTTCGCCGCGCGTGTGCGCGCGCTCGAGGCAGCCCACACGGTCGCCTGGTCCGACCTGGCGGCGCTGGCCAGCCAGCGGCTGGACTTCCTCAAGACCGAGCGGCTGGACCGCCTGTTGCTGCGCCATTTCGCCGAGCCGCCTCCCGGCCTGCCGACCAGGCCGGTGCGCCTGGCGATCCTGGGATCGGCCACCACCGTGCACCTGCCGCCCTCGATCCGGATCGCCGCGCTGCGCCGGAACATCTGGCTCGCCGTGCACGAGGGCGAGTACGGCCAGTACGCGCAGGAGCTGGACGACCCGGGCTCGCCGCTGCACCGCTTCCGTCCGGACCTCGTGCTGTTCGCCTTCGACGCCCGCCACCTGACCGCCGGGCTCGACCCGGCCGCCGACGCGGCGACGGCCGAGCGGGCGCTGCAGGACTGCCTGGGCCGGCTGGCCCGCTGCTGGAAGGCGGCGCAGGCGACCGGCGCCACGGTGATCCAGCAGACCGTGCTGCCGACCCTGCCCGCCCTGATGGGCAGCAACGAGCAGCGTCTGCCCGGCTCGCCCGCGGCACTGGTGGCGCGGCTGAACGCCCTCCTGCCGGCGGCGGCGGACGCGGCCGGCGTGCACCTGCTGTCGCTCGACGCCGTCGCGGCCAAGGACGGCCTCGCCGCCTGGCACGACCCGGTGCTGTGGCACCGCGCCAAGCAGGACGTGACCCCGGTGGCGGCGCCGGTCTACGGCGACCTGGTCGCCCGGCTGCTGGCGGCGCTGCAGGGACGCTCCGCCAAGTGCCTGGTGCTCGACCTGGACAACACCCTGTGGGGCGGCGTGATCGGCGACGACGGCCTGGAAGGCATCGTGATCGGCCAGGGCTCTGCGCTCGGCGAGGCCTTCCTGGCGGTGCAGGCGCACGCGAAGGCGCTGGCGGCGCGCGGCGTGATCCTGGCGGTGTGCTCCAAGAACGACGAGGCCAACGCCCTGTCCCCCTTCGAGCGCCATCCCGAGATGCTGCTCAAGCGCTCGGACCTGTCCTGCTTCGTCGCCAACTGGGACGACAAGGCCACCAACCTGCGCCGCATCGCGCGCGAACTGAACATCGGCCTCGACAGCCTTGTTTTCCTTGACGACAACCCGTTCGAGCGCAACCTAATCCGCACCGAACTCCCCGACGTGGCGGTGCCGGAGGTGCCGGAGGACGACCCGGCGCTGATGCCGCATGCGCTGGCCGACGCGGGCTACTTCGAGGCGCTGTCGATCACCGCCGAGGACCGCGCCCGTACCGGCTCCTACCGCGCCAACGCAGAGCGGGCGGCACTGGCCGGCGACGCGACCGACATGCCGTCCTACCTGCGCTCGCTGGAGATGCAGCTGGTGTGGCGCCGGTTCGATCGCATCGGGCTCGGCCGCATCGTGCAGCTGATCAACAAGACCAACCAGTTCAACCTCACCACCCGCCGCACCACCGAGGCGGAGGTGACGGCGCTGATGCAGGATCCGGAGGCGTTCGGGCTGCAGCTTCGCCTCCTCGACCGGTTCGGCGACAACGGCATCATCGCGGTGGTGACCGGGCGGCTGGACGAGGCAAGGCGCTGCCACATCGAGACCTGGCTGATGTCGTGCCGTGTGCTGGGCCGCGGCGTGGAGCAGGCGACGCTGGCGCTGCTGGCCGAGCAGGCGCGAGCACTTGGTGCCGTCGAGCTGGTCGGCGAGTATGTGCCGACGGCGAAGAACGCGATGGTGGCGGAGCACTACGCCCGGCTCGGCTTCCGCGACCTGGAGCTGCGCGCCGATGGCGGCCACGTCGCGGTGCTGCCGCTGCATGACTTCGTGGCCCCGGACAGCTACATGAGCGTCAGTGAAGGCGGCTGACGCGAAGGAGACGGAACACGTGGCGACGGAAGCGGCGATCTACGAGGGCCTCACCGAGGTGTTCCACGACGTGTTCGGCGACGACAGCCTGACGCTCACCCCGACCCTGTCGGCGGACCAGGTGCCGGGCTGGGACTCGGTGCGCATGGTCACCATCATCCTCGGCGTGGAGCAGCATTTCGGCGTGAAGCTGCGCTCGCGCGAGGTGGACCAGCTCAAGAACGTCGGCGACCTGGCCCGGCTGGTGCAGACCAAGCTGGGCTAGCCGACGAGGCGGCCAGCATGGAGGCGGCCTTGCAACCGGGAGCGGCATGGCTGGACCGGGCGGCGGTCGACGCGCGGGCCGCAGCCCGGGTGCTGGCGCGGTCCGAACCTGCCGCCCGAGACCGGGCGCTTCACGCGGCGGCAGCGGCGCTGCGTGCCGGCGCCGACGGCATCCTGTCCGCCAACGCCCGCGACCTCGCCGCGTCCACCGCAGGCGCCGCCTTTCGCGACCGGCTGACGCTGACGGCGGACCGGGTGGAGACGATCGCACGCGGGCTGGAGGACATCG
>CAXTOD010000339.1:0-3161 GCA_964245705.1 uncultured Acetobacteraceae bacterium | reverse complement strand
GTCCAGCGCCGACGGGCCGGCGCTGGACCGGGCCTGCGACCTGCTCCTGCAGGGGGCGGCCGGGCACGGCTACAACGACTTCAAGATCCCGATGGTCCGCCGCCTCGTCACCCACGTGGTGGCGCAGGCGGTCCGTCCCGGGCAGGAGCAGCGGAATGGCTGACGGGACGCCGAAGGGCCTGCGCGAGCCGAGCCTGGACGGGCCGTTCGGGCCCGGCATCGACCGGGTGGACGGGCGGCTGAAGGTGACGGGGCACGCGCCCTACGCCTACGAGTACCAGGGCGCGGAGTATCAGGGCCCGGAGCCGCTGGTGGGCTTCATCGTGCCGGCGACCATCGCCACCGGACGCGTGCTGTCGATCGACGACACCGTCGCCAGCCGCGCGCCCGGGGTGCGGCTGATCCTGACCCATGCCAACGCGCCGCCACAGGCGCCGTGGGGGCCGCTGGTGGCGCAGGACCGGTTCGCGCGGGCGCAGCCGGTGCTGGGCAGCGACCTGGTCAGGCATTACGGCGATCCGGTCGCCTTCGTGGTCGCCGACACCTTCGAGCAGGCGCGGGCGGCGGCGATGGCGCTGGTGGTCCGCTACGACGCGGACGCGCCGCAGGCCGACCTCCGGCGGCACCTGGACCAGGCCCGCGTGCTGTCCAAGATGGACGGCGGCGAAAGCCCGGTCAGCGACGTCGGCGACTCCGCCAAGGCGTTCGCGGCGGCGCCGGTGCGCGTCGACGTGCGCTACGACACCGACTACCAGAACCATGCCCAGATGGAGCCGCACGCCAGCCTGGCGGTGTGGAACGGGCCGAAGCTGACGATCTGGTGCTCGTCGCAGATGGTGGACAGCCACCAGGGCGGGGTGGCGGCGACGCTGCAGATGTCGAAGACCAACGTCCGGATCGTCAGCCGCTACATCGGCGGCGGGTTCGGCGGCAAGCTGCCGTACTACGCCGATCAGATCCTGGCGGCCCTGGCGGCGAAGCGGCTCGACCATCCGGTGAAGGTGGCGCTGACGCGGCAGCAGATGTTCCACGTCACCAGCCACCGGACGCAGACCTTCCAGCACCTGCAGCTGGGCGCCGATCGTGACGGCGCCTTGCAGTCGATGAACCACGAGGCGTGGGTGCAGACCGCGCGCTACGACAACTTCGTCGAGAACGTGGCGCAGCCGACCCGCGGGCTGTACGCGTCGCCCAACATCTCCACCCTGCACAAGGTGGCGAAGCTCGACCTGCCGCAGTCGGACTCGATGCGTGCACCCGGCGACGCGCCGGGCTCGCTCGGGCTGGAATGCGCCATGGACGAGCTGGCCGAGCAGCTGGGCATGGACCCGGTGGCGCTGCGGCTGAAGAACGACACCACCGTCCATCCGACCAGCCACCAGCCCTACACCACGCGCAAGCTCGCGGACTGCCTGAAGGCCGGCGCCGCGCAGTTCGGCTGGGACCGTCGGCCGACGAGGCCGGGCACAATGCGGGACGGCGAATGGCTGATCGGCTACGGCATGGCGTCGGCCTATCGCGGCAACATGCTGCGCGACGCGTCGGCCGAGGTGGCGCTGGGTGCCGACGGCGTGCTGGTAGTGCGGCTCGCCATGACCGACATCGGCACCGGCACCTACACCGTGCTGACGCAGATCGCGGCCGAAAGCATGGGCCTGCCGGTGGACAGGGTGCGGGTGCTGATGGGCGACACCGCCTTTCCGCCCACCGCCGGCTCCGGCGGCTCGTTCGGCGCGGAAACCTCCGGCTCGGCGGTGTTCCGGGCCTGCGAGGCGCTGCGCGCGAAGCTGGCGGAGGCGGCGGTGGGCGACCAGCGCTCGCCGCTGCACGGCGCCGACATGACGCAGGTCGCGTTCGGGAACGGCCGGATCTCGGCCGGAGACGCCGGGGAAGCGCTGGGCGCGCTGGCCGGGCGGATCTCGCCGAACGGGGTGGTGGCGCAGGGCAAGGTGTCCAAGGCGGAGAAGCCGCAGGGCAAGGCGGAAGCCTCGTTCGGCGCGCACTTCGCCGAGGTCGGCGTCAACGTGGTCACCGGCGAGGTGCGGATGCGCCGCATGGTCGGCGTGTTCTCGGTGGCGCGCGTGCTGAACGCCAAGACGCTGCGCTCGCAGCTGCTGGGCGGCATGATCTGGGGGCTGAGCGGCGCGCTGATCGAGGGCAACGAGGTCGACGTGCGTCAGGGCTTCTTCGCCAACCACGACCTCGCCAACTACCACGTGCCGATCCAGGCCGACGTGGGGCAGGTCGAAGTGACGGTGCTGGCGGAGTCCGACTCGGCGGTGAACCCGATCGGCGTCAAGGGTGCCGGCGAGCTTGGCATCTGCGGCTCGGGCGCCGCGGTGGCGAACGCGGTCTACAACGCGACCGGCGTGCGCATGCGCAGCTTCCCGATCACGCCCGACAAGCTGCTGCCGCACCTGCCGCCGGTGTTGTCGGTCTGAGGACCCGTGACGGCAACGTTAACCATTCGACACGCGCCCTCCGTTGCGCCTGGCGGGACCGTCTGATCTGATCGTGTCGATGGACAGGCTCAGCTCCCTTCAGGACGCGGAACCGGCGGTTGCCGGGTCAGGCGGCGCGTCGGCGGCGCGCACGACGCTATATGCGGCCCTGGCGCTGGTGCTGGCGGCCGGCGGCTGGGTCCGCTTCAACGAGCAGATCGCCACCGTGGCCCCGGGCCTGGCCGCGCCGGCGGCCGGAGCGGCGCAGCAGGCGGCTTCGAAGCCTGCGATCCAGGCGCTGCTGGAGCTGGGGCTGTTGGCGCGAACGGCGGAGCGGGGAATGGTGGCCGCGCTGGGCCTGCGCTCATCCGAATCCGCGGTGATGCAGGCCGCGCTGGCGCGCAACCGGCTGCGGCTGGTGCAGATGCCGTTGTTCGACGCCGGGCTGTCGGCGCCGGACGGCACCGATTCAGGGCGCGCGGTGCTGGTGAGTTCCGGCGGCTACAGCCGTCTGGTCAGGATCGGGCGGCAGCCGGTGGTGGTGACGCTGCCGATCGACCGCGCCGGCACGGTCTCGTTCCGGCTGCCGGCGCGCGAGGCGGGGGCGCTGCCGGGCAGCCCGGCGGTGGTGGCCAAGCTCGAGGCGGCCGGCCGGCTGGCCGGGGCGGAAGCCGCGTCTCTGCTGCAGGTCACCCAGCGGTCCACCGAACTGGCTATGCC
>CAXTOD010000338.1:0-3163 GCA_964245705.1 uncultured Acetobacteraceae bacterium | reverse complement strand
AGCATCATCTTGAAGCCGCCGGCGTTGCCGATGCCCTGCACCGGCGGCGGCGGGATGGTCAGCACGAACGCGCCCTGGATCGCCGACAGGCGCCGGCGGAGGTCGCCCAGCACCACCGCCGCCGGATGCCCGTGCGGATCGTGGCTGTAGAGCATGGACAGGCCGGAGAAGATGGTGCCGCTGTTGGAGGCGACCGAGAAGGTGGTGGCGTCCAGCCCCGCGAACGGCACCACGTGCTCGACGCCCGGCGTGCCCAGGATGATCTCGGTCGCCTGCTTCACCACCGTCTCGGTGCGGTCGAGCGTGGCGCCCGCCGGCAGCTGCAGCACGGTGATCAGGTAGCCCTGGTCCTGCTCCGGGATGAAGCCGGTGGGCGCGCGGCTGAACTGGATCCCGGCCAGCACGATCAGCAGCGCATACGCGACCAGCACCAGGCCCAGCATGTGCACCACCCGGTGGGTGAAGCGCGCGTAGGCGCCGGACAGCCTCTCGAAGCCGCGGTTGAACGCCCCGAAGCCGCCGCGCACCAGCCGCGACGCGATCGTGCCGCGCTCATGCAGCTCCTCGTGCGGACGGAACAGCACCGCGCACAGCGCCGGGCTCAGGGTCAGCGACACGAAGCAGGAGATCACGGTCGAGGCCGAGATCGTCACCGCGAACTGGCGGAAGAACTGGCCGCCGATGCCGCTCAGGAACGCCGACGGCACGAACACCGCGCACAGCGTCAGCGCGATGGCGATCAGCGCCCCGCCGACCTCGTCCATGGTGTGGTGCGCGGCCTGCTTCGGGCTCATGCCGTCGCGCAGGTTGCGCTCGACGTTCTCCACCACGACGATGGCGTCGTCCACCACGATGCCGACCGCCAGCACCAGGCCGAACAGCGACAGGTTGTTCAGCGAGATGCCCAGCAGCGCCAGGACGGCGAAGGTGCCCACCAGCGACACCGGGATCGCCACCACCGGGATCACCGAGGCGCGCCAGGTCTGCAGGAACAGGATCACCACGCCGACCACAAGCAGGATGGCGATAAAGATGGTGCGGATCACCTCGTGCACCGACTTCGACACGAACACGGTCGGGTCGTAGACGAGGCGGTAGTCCAGCCCGGACGGGAACTGCCGCTTCATCGCCTCCATCGTGGTCTTGACCTCGCTCTCGACCGCGAGCGAGTTGGCGCCGGGCTGCGCGTACACCAGCAGCGGCACCGCGTCGCCATGGTCGAGGAACCCGGCCGAGCCGTAATCCGCCGCACCCACCTCCACCCGGCCGATGTCGCGGATCCGAGTCACGCGGCCCGACGGGTCAGACTTGACCACGATGTCGGCAAACTGGTCCGGCCGCTCCAGCCGCCCCAGCGTCTGCACGTTGAGCTGGAACGCCTCGTGCGAGGGCACCGGCGGCTGGTTGAGGATGCCGGCCGACACCTGCACGTTCTGCGCCTGCAGCGCTCCGAGCACGTCGGACGCGTTCAGCCCGTAGGCGGCGATCCTGTCCGGATCGAGCCAGATCCGCATCGCGTAGTCGCGCCCGCCGAACACCTGCACGTCGCCGACTCCCGGCAGCCGCGCCAGCGCATCCTTCACGTGCAGCGTGGCGTAGTTCGAGATGTACAGCCCGTCGCGCGAGCTGTCCGGCGACACGAGGTGCACCACCAGCAGGATGTTCGGCGTCGCCTTCCTGACCTGCACGCCGAGCCGCTGCACGTCTTCCGGCAGGCGCGGCAGCGCATCCTCGACCCGGTTCTGGGTGAGCATCTGGGCGATGTTGAGGTCGGTGCCGATCTGGAACGTCACCGTCAGCGTCAGCTTGCCGTCGCCGGTGGACTGGCTGCCCATGTAGAGCATGTTCTCGACGCCGTTGATCTGCTGCTCGAGCGGCGTCGCCACCGTGCGCGCCACCGTCTCGGCCGAGGCGCCGGGGTAGGTGGTGGTGATCTGCACCGTCGGCGGCACGATCTCGGGATACTGGGCGACGGGAAGGATCGCCAATGCCCCCAGCCCCAGGATGGTGATGAACACGCTGAACACGGTGGCCAGGATCGGCCGCTCGATGAAGACGTGGGTCAGGCGCATGGTATCCGCCTCCTCAGCCCGGCCCGCCGGCGGCCAGCCCGTCCGAGACCGGCACGATCCGTCCCGGCTGCGGCGACACCTTCATTCCCGGCATGGCGTGCATCAGCCCGTCCACGATCACCCGGTCGTCCGGCTTCAGCCCGGCACGGACCACCCTCAGTCCGTCGCGCATGGCGCCGGTCTGCACGATCCTGGGCACCACCGTGCCGTCCGGCGCCACGGTCATGACGACCGACTGCGACTGGTCGAGCGTTACCGCCGCGTCCGGGACCAGCAGCGCCGGCGCCGGCGGCCCCATCTGCAGCCGGAGCCTTGCGAACTCGCCGGGTGCCATGGCGAGGTCCGGGTTCGGCACCGTGGCGCGGGCGTGCAGCGTGCCGCTGCCGCGGTCCACCGTATTGTCGACGAAGTCCAGCGTGCCGTGCGTGCCGAACCGCCCGTCATCCGCCAAGCTGATGCCGACCGGAGCCCCCACCATGCCGTCCCCGTGCGGATGCGCGCGCGAGAACGCCTGGAAGTCGCTCTCGCTCATGTCGAAGTCGAGGTGCACCGGGTCGAGCGACACCAGCGTGGTCAGCAGCGTCGTGGCGCTGCTGCCGGCGCGCGAGCCGCTGACCAGCGCGCCCACCGACACTCGGTGGTTGCTGATCCGCCCGGTGAAGGGCGCCGTCACCCGGCAGTACTCCAGGTCGAGCTGCGCGTCGCGCACCTGGCTTTCGGCCAGCGCCAGGGAGGCTGCGTTGGCGCGCTGGTCCGAGCCGCGCTGGTCCACCTCCTGCGCGGTGCCGAACGAGGACTGCTTGAGCTGCTGCGCGCGCCACAGCTCGCTGCCCGCCAGCGCCAGCCGGGCCTGTGCGGTCTGCACCGACGCCACCGCCTCTGCCAGCTTGATCTCGTATGGCCGCGGGTCGATCACGAACAGCAGGTCGCCCTTGTGCACCAGCTGCCCGTCGGTGAAGTGGATCTCGGTCAGCGTACCGCCGACCTGGGCGCGTATCTCCACCGAGTCCACCGCCGAGAACTGGCCCAGGAACTGGGTGCGCGGCGCCAGCTGCTCGGCCAGCGGCGCGCTCACCGTCACCACCGCTGGC
>CAXTOD010000337.1:0-3176 GCA_964245705.1 uncultured Acetobacteraceae bacterium | reverse complement strand
GCCTTGTTGCTCGTGGTCACGCAATGGATGGTTGCGCCCCCGTGCGGGACGCGTGATGACGGGACCGGAGCGACGCGGGCGGCCGGACGAACGGGCAGCCGGACGAACGGGTGGCCGGACGAACGGGTGGCCGCCGGGGTGCGGCGGCGCCACGGGCTGCGGTGCGGCGACGGCCCCGTCGCCGGCGGAAGAAGGGATACGGGATTGCAGCGGACGGAGCCTGTGTCGGACGGGACGGTCGGGGAACCGGTCCGGCTCACGCACCTGCAGCGGCTGGAAGGGGAAAGCATCCACGTCCTGCGCGAGGTGGTGTCGGAGGTGGCGCGGCCGGTGATGCTGTACTCGGTCGGCAAGGACAGCGCGGTGATGCTGCACCTGGCGCGCAAGGCATTCCACCCTGCCCCGCCGCCGTTCCCGCTGCTGCACGTCGACACCACCTGGAAGTTCCGCGACATGTACGCGCTGCGCGACCGCGTGGGGGCGGAAGCCGGCATGGAGCTGCTGGTGCACCGCAACCCCGACGCCCTGGCGCGCGGCATCAACCCGTTCGACCACGGCGCGCTGCACACCGACCTGTGGAAGACCGAGGGGCTGAAGCAGGCGCTGGAACGGTGGGGGTTCGACGCGGCGTTCGGCGGCGCGCGTCGCGACGAGGAGAAGAGCCGGGCCAAGGAGCGGGTGTTCTCGTTCCGCTCGGCGAGCCATCGCTGGGACCCGAAGAACCAGCGGCCGGAGCTGTGGAACCTGTACAACGCCCGGAAGGGACCGGGCGAGAGCATCCGGGTGTTCCCGATCTCGAACTGGACCGAGCTGGACGTGTGGCAGTACATCCAGCTCGAGGGCATCCCGATCGTGCCGCTTTACTTCGCGGCACCGCGGCCGACGGTGGAGCGCGATGGGCTGATCCTGATGGTGGACGACGCGCGGTTCCGGTTCGAGCCGGGCGAGGTGCCGGTGCAGCGCTCGATCCGCTTCCGCACGCTGGGGGACTATCCGCTGACCGGGGCGGTGGAAAGCCGGGCCGCCACCCTGCCCGAGGTGATCCAGGAGATGCTGCTGACCACCACCAGCGAGCGCCAGGGCCGGGTGATCGACCACGACGCGAAGGGGTCGATGGAAAGGAAGAAGCAGGAAGGGTACTTCTGATGGCGCCGGCGACGGGCGGGGCGGGGGCGGACGCGTCCTACCGGGCGGCCGGGCTGGTGGCCGGGGACATCGACGCCTTCCTGGAGCAGCACCGGCACA
Source organism: uncultured Acetobacteraceae bacterium (assembly GCA_964245705.1). Classification (GTDB taxonomy): domain Bacteria; phylum Pseudomonadota; class Alphaproteobacteria; order Acetobacterales; family Acetobacteraceae; genus Lichenicola. Next base: position 1,931 of record CAXTOD010000337.1, on the reverse strand, counting down.
AGTCGCTGCTGCGGTTCATCGCCTGCGGCTCGGTGGACGACGGCAAGTCGACCCTGATCGGGCGGCTGCTGTACGACAGCCGGACGGTGTTCGACGACCAGATGGCGGCGCTGGAAGCGGACAGCCGGCAGGTCGGCACGCAAGGGGGCGCGATCGACTTCGCGCTGCTGGTGGACGGGCTCGCCGCCGAGCGCGAGCAGGGCATCACCATCGACGTGGCGTACCGGTTCTTCTCGACCGAGACCCGCAAGTTCATCGTCGCCGACACGCCGGGGCACGAGCAGTACACCCGCAACATGGTCACCGGCGCGTCGACCGCGGACCTCGCGGTGATCCTGATCGATGCGCGCAAGGGGGTGCTGACGCAGACGCGGCGGCACAGCCACCTGGTGCACCTGCTGGGCGTGCGCCACCTGGTGCTGGCGGTGAACAAGATGGACCTGATCGGGTTCGACCGGGCGCGCTACGAGGCGATCGTCGCGGAATACCGGCAGTTCGCGGAAGGGATCGGCATCGATGGGGTTTCCGCGATCCCGGTGTCGGGGCTCGGCGGCGACAACGTCGCCAGGCGGTCGGACGCGATGCCGTGGTACGAGGGGCCGACGCTGGTCGCGCACCTGGACGCGGTCGAGGTCGACGCGGTGCGCGACCAGAGGAGGCCGTTCCGGATGCCGGTGCAGTGGGTGAGCCGGCCGGACCCGCAGTTCCGTGGCTTCGCCGGGCTGGTGGCGGCCGGCACGGTGCGGCCGGGCGACCCGGTGCGGATGCTGCCCTCGGGGCGCACCTCGACGGTGGCGCGGATCGTGACCCTGGACGGGGACCTCCTCGTGGCGGTGGCCGGGCAGTCGGTGACGCTGACGCTCGCCGACGAGGTGGACTGCTCGCGCGGCGACGTGCTCGCGGCGGCCGGCTCGCCGCCGGAAGCGGCGGACCAGTTCGAGGCGAGCCTGGTGTGGATGGCGGACGAGGCGATGCTGCCGGGCCGGTCGTACTGGCTGAAGCTCGCCACCCAGACCGTCACGGCCTCGATTCACACGCCGAAGTACCAGGTCAACGTCAACACCCTGGAGCACCTGGCGGCGAAGACGCTGGAGCTGAACGCGATCGGCGTGGTCACCCTGTCCACCGACCGGCCGCTGGTGTTCGAGCCGTACGGGGACAGCCGCACGCTGGGCGGCTTCGTGCTGATCGACAAGATCGGCAATGCCACGGTGGCGGCCGGGATGATCCGCTACGCGCTGCGTCGGGCGCAGAACGTGCACTGGCAGGCGATCGACGTCAGCCGCGAGAGCCACGCGCGGCAGAAGGGGCAGAAACCCGCGCTGGTGTGGTTCACCGGGCTGTCGGGAGCCGGCAAGTCGACGATCGCCAACCTGGTGCAGAAGCGGCTTTACGCGCTGGGGCGGCATTCCTTCCTGCTCGACGGCGACAACGTCCGGCACGGGCTGAACCGCGACCTGGGCTTCACCGATGCCGACCGGGTGGAGAACATCCGGCGCGTGGGCGAGGTGGCGAAGCTGATGACCGATGCGGGGCTGATCGTGCTGACCGCGTTCATCTCGCCGTTCCGGGCGGAGCGGCGGATGGTGCGCGACATGATGCCGGCGGGCGAGTTCATCGAGGTGCACGTCGACGCGACGCTGGAGGACGCGGAGCGGCGGGACGTGAAGGGGCTGTATGCCAAGGCGCGGGCTGGACGTTTAAGCAACTTCACCGGGATCGACAGCCCGTACGAGGCGCCGGAGCACGCGGAGCTGCGCGTCGACACCGCGGTGCTGACGCCGGAGCAGGCGGCGGAGCAGGTGGTCGAGCGGGTGCTGCGCGGCCAGGGGCGGAACGGTGGGTGAGTCCGACGACGCGCTGGCGCGGCGGATCGCCGAGGCGGCAGGCGTGCTGCTGCTGGCGGTGCGCGGCTCCGGGCTGTTCGCCGG
>CAXTOD010000336.1:0-3191 GCA_964245705.1 uncultured Acetobacteraceae bacterium | reverse complement strand
GGGCCGCGTGGGACGAGGTCCGGTCGCCCGCGAAACCAAGCAGGGCGATAGCTGACGTTGATGGGCGATGCATTCTTCCCAAAGACGATGGTGTTTCGAGAAAGCCGATTAGTGGCCTCACACAGCAGTGCGGTCGGTGCTTATCCCTCGGCGGCCAACATCGTCAGCCGTTCACGCAGCCAGCGTTGTGCCGGATGGTTAGTCGTCCGGTCATGCCAGACACTCGCGATGGTAAAGCCAGGGATGGTGAGCGGCGGGTCCAGCACCTGCACCCGATCCGACCAGCCATCGGCGATCCGCCGTGGGATCAAAGCGATCATGTCGGACCGCGACACGACCTCCGGCACGATCAGGAAGCCCGACGTGGACAGGGCTACGGTGCGGCGGCGGCCGACGGCCTCCAGTGCCGCATCGGCAGGCCCTGAGAACCCGCCGCCCTGGGGAGACACGACAACGTGCTCCAAAGCGCAGAACACGTCCAGGCTGAGACGGCCCTGCACGGCCGGGTGTTCCCGCCGGGCGATCACCGCGTACCCCTCACGATAGAGCTGGCGCTGGGTAAGCGTCCGGTCTGGCCCGCCTTGCGGGTGATGTGAGCCGCGAGCCACAGGTGCAGCACTGTGGCAGGCACTGGTGCGGCACTATGGCTACGTGGGTTATCGACGGTTCGGGCGCAGGCGGGATGACGCCGCGGCGACGGTTCAGCGACGACGACAAGGCACGGATCGTGTCGGAGGCGATGATGCCGGGGGCGAGCGTGTCGGATGTCGCGCGGCGGCATCGGATCTGCACGTCGCTCGTATATCGCTGGCGGCGGGTGCTGCTGCGCGACGGGGTAGCAGTTGAGGCGCCGCAGCTGCCGGCACCGGCGTTCGTGCCAGTCGAGTTGGCCAGCGCGGCTACCCCGGTGCAGCCGGACCTGCTCGGGCCGGGCGTGGTCGAGGTGGTCGGCTCGGGTGGACAACGTGTCCGGCTTGCGCCGCCGATCGACGCGCGGGTGCTCAAGGCCGTGCTGGCCGGGTTGGGATGATCGGGCCACCAGCCGGCGTCCGGGTGTATCTGGCGGCTGGCGTCACGGACATGCGCAAGGGCTTCGACGGATTGGCGGCCCTGGTCCAGCAGCGGCTGCACCACGACCCGTTCGGTGGCGCGGTGTATGCGTTCCGGGGCAAGCGCGGCGATCTCGTGAAGCTGCTGTGGTGGGACGGTCAGGGTCTGGTGCTCCATGCCAAGCGGCTGGAGCGTGGCCGGTTCACCTGGCCGGTGACCGCTGACGGCGTCGCGGTGCTCACGCCCGCGCAGCTGTCGATGCTGCTCGAAGGCGTGGACTGGCGCCACCCGATCCGGTCGTCGCAACCGATGCTGGCCTGGTAAAAGGCGCGGTTTTCTGCGGCTTTCGCGTGCGCCCGCTTGGGCGTTCTGGTATAAGCGGGCGTGTCGCCCGACGCCGCCTCGCTGCCCGACGATATCGACCTCTTGAAGGCCATGCTCGTTGCTGCTGGCGCCGAGCTGGAGCAGCTGCGGATGCAGGTTGCCCGGCTCCGACGTATGGCGTTCGGGCGTTCGTCGGAGCGGCTGACGCGCGAAGCGGGCCAGCTGGAGCTCGGCCTGGAGGAGAGCGAGGCAGAAGCGGCGGCCACGGCGACGCCGACCGTCATCCGGGCGCGAGACGCCGCCAAGCCTTATCGCCAGCCGCTGCCCAACCACCTGCCACGCGAGGACGTGGTGCATGAGGGCCCATGCGTCTGCCCCGACTGCGGCGGTGCCATGCGGCGCATGGGCGAGGACGTCACTGAGCAGCTCGACTATGTGCCCGCCTCGTTCCGGGTCGTGCGCCACGTCCGGCCGCGGCTCAGCTGCCGCTCGTGCGAGCGCATCGTGCAGGCGCCGCTGCCGTCCATGCCTATCGAGCGTGGCAGGCCGGGTGCCGGGCTGCTCGCGCATGTGCTGGTGTCCAAGTACGCCGACCATCTTCCGCTTTACCGTCAGTCGGGCATCTACGCCCGACACGGCGTCGACCTTGCCCGCTCCACCTTGGCGGACTGGGTCGGGCGCTCGGCCAAGCTGCTGGAGCCGCTGGTCGATGCGCTCGAGCGCCACGCCCTGGGCGGCACCACGCTGCACGCCGACGACACGCCGGTCCCGGTGCTCGCCCCCGGCGCCGGTCGCACCAGGACCGGCAGGCTGTGGACCTATGTGCGCGACGAGCGCGGGGCCGGCGGCGAGGCGCCGCCCGCCGTGCTGTTCCGCTATGCCCCCGACCGCAAGGCCGAGCGCCCCGCCGCGCACCTCGCCCGGTTCCGCGGTGATCTCCACGCCGATGGCTATGCCGGGTTCGACCGGCTGTATGGCGAGCGGATCGCCGAGGTCGCCTGTTGGGCACACGTCCGCCGCAGGTTCTTCGACGTCCACGCCGCGACCGGCTCCGCCACTGCCCGCGAGGCGCTGGACCACATCGCCGGGCTCTACGCGGTCGAGCACGACGTGCGCGGTCGACCGCCCGACGAACGGCGACGCGAGCGCCAGGCCAGGGCCGGACCGCTGCTGGAGGCGTTCCGCCAGTGGCTCGACGTGACAGGCCCCAAGCTGTCGCGGCGCTCCGACCTGGCGGTCGCGGTCCGTTACGCGCTCACCCGCTGGCCGGCGCTGACCCGCTACGCCGGTGACGGTCGTCTCGAGATCGACAACAACGCCGCCGAGCGCTCGCTGCGCGGCATCGCCGTCGGGCGCAAAAACTGGCTGTTTGCGGGCTCCGACCAGGGCGGCCACCGTGCCGCCAGCATCTACAGCCTCGTCGAGACTGCCAGGCTCAACGGCGTCAATCCCGAAGCCTGGCTCACCGACACCATCAGCCGCATCGCCGACCATCCCGCGCGCCGTGTCGCCGAACTCCTGCCTTGGAACTACCAACCAGCCTGACGCGACACCCTCACCGGACGCTTACTCACAACCGGTCGGTTCTGACACCTTAAAGGTTAGGCGGCATACCGCCCGTCATTGAGGCGGCGGGCCATGCCGAGGCCGGCGAGTGCATCGAGCACTGGGCGGACGGTGGCGGCGCGCTTGCCTTTGAAGCTGCGGGCGATGTCCGCTGCGCCAAGCGGCGCTGACGCGGCGGCGAGGATCGACTGCACCGCGCCCACCTGCTCAGGCAAGGTTGCCGGCCAGGGAATGACGTTGCTGACCGCCGG
>CAXTOD010000335.1:0-3218 GCA_964245705.1 uncultured Acetobacteraceae bacterium | reverse complement strand
GTTCGTGCGCATCAACGGCACGGTGGTCGGCGCCCTGGTCGGCGGCGGGCTTTATCTGGCCCTGCGCTTGCTGTTCGGCGCGGAGGCCGGCTAGCAGTCCGGTGCCAAGGCCTTGACGTTGCAATGGTCCGGACTCATCTGCCATAAACCGGACCGAGCGGGTCCTGTTGAACCTCCCGAGGCTCCATGCTGCGCCTGTCCAAGCTCGCGGATTATGCGGTCGTGGTGCTGGTGCGCCTGTCGCACCACGACGGCGAGGTGACCACGTCGCCCACCCTGGCGCAGGCGACCGGCGTGCCGGAACCGACCGTGGCCAAGGTGCTGAAGGCGCTGTGCGCGGCGGGGCTGGTGGCGTCGCAGCGCGGCGCGCGGGGCGGCTACCGGCTCGCCCGGCCGCTCCAGTCGATCCCGGTTGCCGCGGTGATCGGCGCGATCGACGGACCGATCTCGCTCACCGCCTGCGTCGACGGCGCCACCGGCGGCTGCGAGGCGCAGGAGACCTGCCCGGTGCGGGGACGATGGGACCCGGTCAACGAGGCGATCCGCGCCGCGCTGACCCGGATCACGCTGGACCAGATGGACCTCCCGCCCTGCGGCGGCGGGTTCCGCGACTTCAATCGAGCCGACCGTCCGGGCATGGTGCCCGGTGCCGCCGTTCTTGCTGCCGAATGAGGCCCCGATGCCTGCCGTTGCCGAGACCCTGAACACCGTCGAGAGCCTCACCCAGTCCAGCTACAAGTGGGGGTTCGAGACCGACATCGAGATGGACCTGGCGCCCAAGGGGCTGAGCGAGGACACCATCCGGCTGATCTCGGCGCGCAAGGAGGAGCCGGACTGGCTGCTGGCCTGGCGGCTCAAGGCGTATGCCGCGTGGCAGACCATGCAGGCGCCCGGCTGGGGCAAGATCGGCCACCCGCCGATCGACTTCCAGGACGTGCACTACTACGCCGCACCCAAGCGCAAGCCCGGCCCGAAGTCCCTGGACGAGGTCGATCCGGAGCTGCTCGCGGTGTACGAGAAGCTGGGCATCCCGCTCAAGGAGCGGGCAATGCTGGCTGGCGTCGAGGTGCCGGACGGCGGCGAGGCGGCAGGCGGGGACGGCCGCCCGCAGATCGCCGTGGACGCGGTGTTCGACAGCGTGTCGGTCGCCACCACCTTCCGCTCCACCCTGGCCAAAGCCGGCGTGATCTTCTGCCCGATCAGCGAGGCAGTGCGCGAGCATCCCGAGCTGGTGCGGCAGTACCTGGGCTCGGTGGTGCCGGCGGCAGACAACTTCTACGCCGCCCTGAACTCGGCTGTTTTCACCGACGGCTCGTTCGTGTTCATTCCCAAGGGGGTGAAGTGCCCGATGGAGCTGAGCACCTATTTCCGCATCAATGCGAAGAACACCGGGCAGTTCGAGCGCACCCTGATCATCGCCGAGGCCGGCGCGTCGGTGTCCTACCTCGAAGGCTGCACCGCACCCATGCGCGACGAGAACCAGTTGCACGCCGCCGTGGTCGAGCTGGTCGCCATGGACGACGCCTCGATCAAGTACTCCACCGTGCAGAACTGGTATCCTGGCGATGCCAACGGCAAGGGCGGCATCTACAACTTCGTCACCAAGCGCGGCGCCTGCCGCGGCGCCCGCTCCAAGATCTCCTGGACCCAGGTCGAGACCGGCTCTGCGATCACTTGGAAGTACCCGTCCTGCATCCTGCAGGGCGAGGGCTCGGTCGGCGAGTTCTACTCGGTGGCGGTGACCAACAACCATCAGCAGGCCGACACCGGCACCAAGATGCTGCATATCGGCCGCAACACCCGCTCCACCATCGTCGCCAAGACCATCAGCGCCGGCCGCTCGGACAGCACCTATCGCGGCCTGGTGCGTGTGATGCCCAAGGCGTCGGGGGCACGCAACTTCACCCAGTGCGACAGCCTGCTGATCGGCGACCAGTGCGGGGCGCACACCGTGCCCTACATCGAGAACCGCAACATGACCGCGAAGACGGAGCACGAGGCCACCACCTCGAAGATTTCCGAGGACCAGCTGTTCTATTGCCGCTCGCGCGGTTTGTCGGAGGAGGACGCGGTCGGCATGATCGTCAACGGCTTCTGCAAGGACGTGCTCAAGGAGCTGCCGATGGAGTTCGCGGTGGAAGCGCAGAAGCTGCTCCAGGTCAGCCTGGAGGGGAGCGTCGGATGAGCGCCTTCCTGTCCATCGAGGGCCTGCACGCGTCGATCGACGACAACGGCACGCCCAAGCCGATCCTGAACGGGGTCGACCTGCACCTCCCGGCTGGCGAGGTGCACGCCATCATGGGCCCGAACGGGTCCGGCAAGTCCACCCTGTCCTACGTGCTGGCCGGCCGCGAGGAGTACGAGGTCACGGCCGGCACCGTGTCCTTCAAGGGTCAGGACCTGCTGGCGATGGAGCCCGACGCGCGCGCCGCCGCCGGCGTGTTCCTCGCCTTCCAGGCCCCGGTCGAGCTGCCCGGCGTGAACAACGCCAACTTCCTGCGCACCGCCGTCAACGCCGTGCGCCGCGCCCGCGGCGAGGCGGAGATGGACTCAATGCAGTTCCTCAAGGCGGCGCGCGCCCAGGCCAAGGCCTTGTCGATGCCCGACGACCTGCTCAAGCGCAACGTCAACGTCGGCTTCTCCGGCGGCGAGAAGAAGCGCAACGAGGTGCTGCAGATGGCGCTGCTCGGGCCCAGCCTCGCCATCCTGGACGAGACCGACAGCGGCCTCGACATCGACGCGCTGCGCATCGTCGCCGAGGGCGTCAAGGCGCTGCGCTCGCCCACCTTCTCCGCCCTGGTCATCACCCACCACCAGCGCCTGCTGGACTACCTGGTGCCGGACCGGGTGCACGTGATGGCGCGCGGCCGCATCCTGCGCTCCGGCGGCCCGGAGCTGGCGCACCAGCTCGAGGCGCAGGGCTATGCCGGCTTCCTGGCGGAGGCGGCGTGAACGTCGTCCTGGCCGAAGCCCGCCCCGCCGTGGCGGCCGGAAGTGCCGCCGCCTTCCTGCGCCGCTATGAGGCGATCCGCGACCGCCTGCCCGGCGACCCGCAGCCGCGCGCGCGGGCGGCCGCCTCGCTGGAGCGCCACGGCCTGCCGCAGCGCAGCGCCGAGGCCTGGAAGTACACCGACCTCCGCCGCCTGTGGGACGGCGCGTTCGGCGACGCCGCTGCCGAGCCGGCCCCGGCCGACGCCCTGCTCCGCCGCGTGCTGGAC
>CAXTOD010000334.1:0-3229 GCA_964245705.1 uncultured Acetobacteraceae bacterium | reverse complement strand
GGTGCGGCTGGTGGAGCCGCCGCAGCCGGTGCTGGCGCTGGCCGAGCTGCCGGACCACGCGCCGGCGGCCTTCACCTGGCGCCGCCGGCGCCACCGCGTGGTGGGCGCGGACGGGCCGGAACGGATCGCCGGGGAATGGTGGCTGCGCGGGGCCGAGCTGTTCGCGGTGCGCGACTATTTCCGGGTGGAGGACGAGGACGGGCGCCGGTTCTGGCTGTTCCGGCGCGGCAACGGGGTGGATCCGGCGACCGGCGACCTCGGCTGGTTCCTGCACGGGCTGTTCTGAGGATGAGCACGCGTTCGCACGGACTGCGCGGAACCGAGCCGATCGCCGGCCGGCACGACGTGCCGGCCTGGCACGGACCCAGCAGGCGACTGCCCAGCGGTCCGGTGGTCGTGGACGTGTTTATTGTTTCAGCCGCTGCATGACGTGTCTATGTTCGAAAGACACGGTGACGGCAGAAGGCCGAACGGGGATGGTCTCCCCGGCTCCCCTGGCACGCAGCGACTTTCACACTCGTTGTTCAAGAAGCTTACGGTTTGTCCTGAACCAGGGTATGCAAATGGCAAGTCACAAGCTGCGCTACATAGACGCGTTGCGGGGCTATGCGATCATGCTGGTCATCGGCAGCCATGCCTTCCCGATGGTTCACGGACTGCCCTGGACAATCAAGCGTTTCAGCAACCTGGGATTCTTCGGGGTCCAGCTGTTCTTTGTCGTCAGTTGTGTCACGCTGACCCGTTCCTGGAGATCAGGCAAGCAGACCTTTCCCGACATGCGCGGCTTCCTGGTTCGTCGCGTGTTCAGGATCGCGCCGGCCTACTACCTCGCTTCCATCTGCTATCTCATGTTGTGGCATCATGCCCTACCGAGCTTTACCAGGGTTTTGACGTTCGTAACCTTCACGAACGGGTGGTCGCCCTCGCAGATGCCGACCATCCAGAAGGCCTGGATCGGTGTGCCGGGCGGATGGAGCATCGAGGCGGAGTTCGCGTTCTATGCGCTGTTTCCCGTCATCATGGTCCTGGGAACCGGCGTGAAGCGCGCATCCATCATGTTGCTGGCCAGTCTTCCCCTGGCCTGGATCGCCGATGTCGTTGCCGCATCCATCTACGGTCCGATCTACGGCGCCACCTCGACGGACCAGTTCTTGTACTACTGGCTTCCCAACGAGCTGCCCGTCTTTCTTTGCGGCCTGGTACTTCATGAGGTCATGGTCCAGTTGTCGCCTGGAGGAGCGTGGCAGGAAGCGGGGGACCGGATCGCCAGGCGCGCTGCCTGGCTGCTGACAGGCAGCGTCCTGGCTTTCGCTTCGCTCGGGCTCATGTCCTGGCCGCGTCTGGCAACGCCGGGGTTTGCGTTCGTGTCATCTCCCACGGTTGCAGCGCTCGCCTTCTGTGGCTGCACCGTTGCACTGGCAGTCCGTCCGACGCCGCTGGTTGTCAACGCCTTGATCATCCGGCTCGGTCAGGCGAGTTTCAGCGCCTACTTGTTGCACTTCGCGGTCATCGCGGCCCTGGAAAGGGTCGTGCCGGCGAGCGTGTTCGCAACGACCGGCCTTGTCGCCATTGCGAGCGCGTTCCTGTTCTTCCTGGCAATCCTGCTCGTCACCGGTGCTTTCTCCCAGGCGACGTATCGGCTGATCGAGCTGCCTGCGATCCGGCTGGGACAACGGTTCAACGCCGGGCTCGATCGTTCCCGGGCGTTCGTCGCGCCGATGCAAGGCGGGGTCGTTGGCCGAAACCCGATTTCGAAATAGATCATGAAGCTGAAAGACGATCTGCCTGCACAAGACGCGTTCGGATTGGCCAGACGCGGCTTGCCATGGCTGATGTTCGTTGCCGGCGCGTTGCTTGCGACGTATTTCGTGCAGGTGGGCCCTACCGTGGGCGAGAGCATGCGCGCCGCGCGTGCACTGCTGCATCAAGGCTACATCGGCGACCCGTTCCTGCTTCCGACCGGGCCGTCAGCCCACGTGTCGCCGCTGCAGGCCATCTACATGGCCGGCATCTATGCACTCTGCGGCGTGGACAGTCGGGCCGCGAACGTGGCCTTGGGCGTGGGCGAAGCCGCGATCTTCGCATCAGGAGCTGCCGTCACCTTGCAGCTGGTTGCAGCCCTTCGAGTGTCCCGGGCGTCGGAATGGCTCGCGATCTGTGTCCTCGCCTCGACGAGCTTTCTCGTCTTCTACGCCGTCACTGCCTGTCGGGTCTGGGAACAGCCCGCATCCGCGCTTGTTCTCCTGTCCGGATGGCTCATGCTTGTCCGCTTCGAACGCGAGAACCGTGCCAGGCTGATCATTCCGATGAGCCTGCTCACCGGCGGCAGCTTCCTCCTCACGGCGTCAATCACGCCGTCCATGCTGCTTGCCCTTGCTTCCATGATCTGGATCGACCGCCGCCGGGCCGGTTCACGACTGCGTGCCGTCCTCGCAGTCGCACTTGTTGCCCTGGTCGTGGTGCCCTGGGGCGTCCGGAACGACCTGCTGCTCGGCAAGTTCATCGTCACGCGCTCCAATTTCGGGCTTGAGCTGGCCGTCGGCAACCAGCCCGGCGCGCAGGGACCGTCCTCGGTCGGCTGGACTGCGCCGATCCATCCGGGCCAGGCGGAGATCGCGGCAAGGCGGATGCAGAAACTGGGCGAGGTTGCCTACATGGCCACCATGAGCCAGCTTGCGGTGGGCTGGATTGCCGAGGACCCGGCGCGTTTTCTGCGCCTCACGCTTCGACGAGCGTGGCTGAGCTTCTTTCCGAGCCGTGACATCGTGGGCTGGTTTCCGGTCATCGGCGCAGGAGGCGCCGCGTTCGTGCTTGCCGTGATAGGTTTTCTGAAAGCCCTAGCCTGCGTCTCGAGTTTTCTGTTGAAGAAGAACATCCTGCAGATCATGGTTTTCAGCGTGCTGCCGCTGTGTCCCTATTGGATCACGCATATATACCTGCGCTACGATCTACTGACCTGTTTCACGACGGTAGTCGCGATAGTCGTGGCCGCAGATGGGCTGTGGCGGCACAGGCCGGCGCGCCGGGCCTTGTCGGGTCCCGACACGTCCTCGGGTCACCTGTAGATGCCGGCCTGGCTGCGGTACGACTTGGCGATGCCGGCATCCGGTCATGCGTGCCAGGCGTCGCATCCGGTGGCGGCAGGGTTGCCTCCCGGATCATCCGCTGCTTCCGCGGTCGACCGTCCTGCGATCCAGGCCGGCGCAGGCCTCGCAGAAATGGTCAGAAC
>CAXTOD010000333.1:289-3246 GCA_964245705.1 uncultured Acetobacteraceae bacterium | reverse complement strand
CGTATTCCGAGCGCACGGTGTGGCCGGGGCCCTTGGGCGCGATCATGAACACGTCCAGGTCCGGCCGCGGCTCGATCACCCGGAAATGCACCGCAAGCCCGTGCGCAAAGGCGATCGCGGCTCCCTGCTTCAGGTTGGGGTGCAGTTGTTCGGCATACAGCTCGCCCTGCAGCTCGTCCGGGGTGAGCACCATCACCACGTCGGCCCAGGCCGCCGCCTCGGACGGCCCCATCACCCGGAGGCCGGCCGCCTCCGCCTTTGCGATCCCTCCCGAGCCCGGACGCAACCCCACCACCAGCTCGGCCACGCCGCTGTCCTTGAGATTGTTGGCATGGGCATGACCCTGGCTGCCGTAGCCGATGATGGCGACCTTGCGCCCCTTGATCAGGTTCATGTCGGCATCGCGGTCGTAATAGACGCGCATGGTCAGGTTCTCCTTCGAAACAACGGCATCAAGAAGCTAGATCGTCCGCGGCCCGCGGGCGATGGCGGCGATCCCGGTGCGCGACACCTCGACCAGGCCCAGCGGCCGCATCAGGTCGATGAACGTCTCGATCTTCTCCGGCGCCCCGGTCAGCTCGAACACGAACGAGCCGGTGGTGGTGTCCACCGCACGCGCCCGGAACGCTTCCGCCACCCGCAGCGCCTCGGTGCGCGGCTCGCCGCTCGACACCACCTTGACCAGCGCCAGCTCGCGCGCGACGTGCGGCCCGCCCTGGGTCAGGTCCGCCACCTTGTGCACCGGCACCAGCCGATGCAGCAGCGCCTTGATCTGCTCGATCACCATCGGCGTGCCGGAGGTGACGATGGTGATGCGCGACCGGTTTCCGCCCTCCTCGACCGGCGCCACCGTCAGGCTCTCGATGTTGTAGCCGCGGCCCGAGAACAGCCCGATCACGCGCGCCAGCACGCCGCTCTCGTTCTCCACCAGCACGGCGATCACCGCGGACACCTGCGGCTGCTCTTGGGGGGGCATGGTCGTTCCTTGGGACAGAAGGCCAGGGCGCCGCCCTGGACCCGCCAGAGGGCGCGCCCTCTGGACACCCGGTTGCGTCAGACCAGCATCAGGCCTTCGTCGGTGATCCGCGCCGCCTGCTGGCTCTGCTCCGGGCCCAGGATCATCTCGTTGTGCGCGGCGCCCGACGGGATCATCGGGTAGCAGTTCTCCGCCTCGTCGACGCGGATGTCCGCCACCACCGGCCCGTCATGCGCCAGCATGCGCCGGATCACGTCGTCCAGCTCGCCCAGGTTGCTCGCCCGCATTCCCGTCGCCCCGAACGCGTCCGCCAGCTTCACGAAGTCAGGCAGCGCCTCGCTGTAGCTCTGCGAATAGCGGCTGCCGTGCAGCAGCTCCTGCCACTGCCTGACCATGCCCATGTAGCGGTTGTTCAGGATGAACAGCTTCACCGGCAGCCGATACTGCGCGATCGTGCTCAGCTCCTGGATGTTCATCAGCGTCGACGCCTCGCCGGCGATGTCGATCACCAGCGCGTCCGGGTGCGCCACCTGCACCCCCACCGCCGCCGGCAGCCCGTAACCCATCGTGCCCAGCCCGCCGGACGTCATCCACCGGTTCGGCCGCTCATACTGGAAGTGCGTCGCCGCCCACATCTGGTGCTGCCCCACCTCCGTGGTCACGAACGTGTCGCGCCCGGTCTCGCGCGACAGCGCGTACAGCCGCCGGATCGCGTGCTGCGGCTTGATCACCGCCTCCGGCGCCGGGTCCTGCCGGTAGGCCAGGCTGTCGATCGCCCGCCACGCGTCGATCTGCCGCCACCAGCCAGCCAGCGCGTGCGCGTCCACCGCCGCGTCGTCCCGCTCCCACGCCTCGATCATCATGGCGATGGCGCGCCCGGCATCGCCCAGCACGGGAATGTCCACCCGCACGATCTTGTTGATCGAGGAGGCATCGATGTCGACATGGATCTTGGTCGAGCCCGGCGAGAACGCGTCGAGCCGCCCGGTCACCCGGTCGTCGAACCGCGCCCCGATGTTGACCAGCACGTCGCAGCCATGGGTGGCGAGGTTCGCCTCGTAGGTCCCGTGCATGCCCAGCATGCCCAGGAACTGCGGGTCCGTCGTCGGATACGCCCCCAACCCCATCAGCGTCGAGGTGCACGGGAACCCCGTCATCCGCACCAGACGCGCCAATGCTTCCGACGCCGCCGGGCCGGAGTTGATCACCCCGCCGCCGGTATAGAACAGCGGCCGCCGCGCCCCCTTCATCGCCGCCACCGCGGCCTCCACCGCCTCCCGCGCCGGCTCGCGCACCGGCCGGTATGAGCGGTGCGGCGCCTCCGACGCCGGCGTGTAGCCGGCCTGCCCGACTATGATGTCCTTCGGCAGGTCCACCACCACCGGCCCCGGACGTCCGCTGCGCGCCACGTAGAACGCCTCGTGCAGCGTGCGCGCGAGGTCGCCGGACCGCTTGATCAGGTAGTTGTGCTTGGTCGCCGGCCGGGTGATCCCGGTGGTGTCGGCTTCCTGGAACGCGTCGTTGCCGATCATGTGCGTCGGCACCTGCCCGGTCAGGCACACCACCGGGATCGAATCCATCAGCGCGTCGACAAGCCCCGTGACCGCGTTGGTGGCTCCTGGCCCCGACGTCACCAGCACCACCCCCACCTTGCCGGTGGAGCGGGCATAGCCCTCGGCCGCGTGCACCGCCGCCTGCTCGTGCCGGACCAGGACGTGCCGGATCGCGTCCTGCTTGAACAGCGCGTCGTAGATCGGCAGCACCGCCCCGCCCGGATAGCCGAACACCACCTCGATCCCGTGCGCTTCCAGCACGCGCAGCAGCACCTCGGCGCCGTTCATGGCGGGCAGGCTGATCGCCCCGCCCGCGTCCCCGTCGAAGCGGCGGTCCTTCAGGTCGGTGCCGGCGTTCATCTCGTGCTCCTGCCGCGATGCCGACCGCGGACGGGTTGTCCTATGCGTCCGCAGGGTGCGCGTCAACG
>CAXTOD010000333.1:0-279 GCA_964245705.1 uncultured Acetobacteraceae bacterium | reverse complement strand
CCTTCTTTCCAGTTGTTGCGTCATACCAGCCATGCGGTCGGCAAGAACCCGCGTCCGTTCCGGCTCCGCCAGGGGATGGTGCGCGAACCAGGTGCCCTGGCGCTTGGTATATTGCCCCTGCAGCAGCACCGCCCGGCGCGCGGCCGCGTCCAGCGTCGCCGTCCCGCGCAGCACCGCGGCCAGCTCCGGCACCCCGTGCGCCCGCATCGCCGGCAGCGACGCCGGCAGGTCCTGCGCCAGCAGCGCCTCGACCTCGGCCAGCGCCCCCTGCTCCAGCAT
>CAXTOD010000332.1:0-3256 GCA_964245705.1 uncultured Acetobacteraceae bacterium | reverse complement strand
CACCCGGCCCGTTCGACGGCGCCAGCGTGCGCCGGCTGGCGCAGGCGATGGCGGCCCATCCCTATGCCGCGCCGGAGGAGAAGCTGCCGGGGCCGGTCGACGCGCTCAGCTTCGACCAATACCGCGGCATCCGCTTCAAGAAGGAGGACGCGCTGTGGCGCGGCCAGGGGCTCGGCTTCCAGGCCGAGTTCCTGCCGCGCGGCTTCCTGTACCGGCCGCGGATCGACATCTTCGAGGTCAAGGACGGCCAGGCCGCCCGGCTCGGCTACGATCCCGACCTATTCACCTACGAGGACCCGCACCTGCGCATGCCGGACAACCTGGGCTTCGCGGGCTTCCGCCTGCACTACCCGCTGAACCGCCCGGACTACTTCGACGAGGTCTGCGTGTTCCTCGGCGCGAGCTACTTCCGCGCCGTTGCCCGGGGGCAGGATTACGGCCTGTCGGCGCGCGGCTTCGCCAACGGCACCGGCGAGCAGAAGGAGGAGTTCGCGCTGTTCCGCGCGTTCTGGCTGGAGCGCCCGGCACCCGGCATGAGCGCCATGGTGGTGCACGCGCTGCTCGATGGCCCCAGCGTCACCGGCGCCTACCGCTTCACCATACGGCCCGGCGACGAGACCATCTTCGACGTGGAAAGCGTGCTGTATCCCAGGCGGACCATCGCCAGCTCGGGAATCGCGCCGCTCACCGGCATGTTCTTCTTCGACGCCAACGACCGCCAGCACGTGGACGACGCAAGGCCCGCCGCGCATGACAGCGAGGGCTTGTCGATGTGGACCGGCAAGGGCAACCAGCTGTGGCGCCCGCTGGCCAACCCGGTCGACCTGCAGGTCAGCGCGTTCTCCGACACCACGCCCAAGGGGTTCGGCCTGATGCAGCGCAAGCGCGCCTTCGCCGACTTCCAGGACCTAGCGCTGGACTACCAGAAGCGGCCGTCGCTGTGGATCGAGCCGATCGGCGACTGGGGCGAGGGCGCGGTCGATCTGGTCGAGCTGCCGACGCCGAACGAGGTCAACGACAACATCGTCGCGTTCTGGCGGCCGAAGGCGCCGCTGGCGGCGGGCGGGGAGTATACCCACACCTACCGGATGCACTGGTGCTGGGACAACCCGTGGAGCAGCGCGCTCGCCCGCACCGCGCAGACCCGGATCGGCGCCACCGACGACCACCGCAGCCGCTTCGTGATCCTCGACTTCGCCGGCGGCACGCTGAAGTCGCTCGGCGCGGACGCACGGCTGCACGCCGATCTCGGCGCCAGCGCCGGCACGATCCGCAACGTGGTGGTGGTGCAGAACCCCTACATCGAGGGCTGGCGCATCACCTTCGAGTTCTATCCGGGTGCCGCCCGGCTGGCGGAGCTGCACTGCGTGCTGGCGGGCGAGCAGGGGCCGCTGTCGGAGCAGTGGATGTACCGTTGGACGCCCTGATGCCGGCAGCACCCGCGCTGCCGCCCGAGGTGCCGCTCGCGATGCCGGTGCAGTCGCTGTCGCAGGCGCCGGGCAGGGTGCGCCGGCCGGACACACGGCCGGCCGGCCTGGCGCTCCGCCGCCTGTTCGTGATCGGCGGGGCGGTGCTGCTGACGGCGGGTGGCGGCTACGAGATGTACTTCGTGCTGAACGGCAACGGCCCGAACGCGCTCGGCCTCGTCGTGCTGGCACTGTTCGTGGTGCTGTTCGCCTGGATCGCGCTCGCCTTCACCTCGGCGCTGGGCGGCTTCGCGTCGCTGGTGGGGCGCGGCGGGCTCGGGCTCGGCATCAGCCGCGACGGAACGCTGCCGGAACTCGGCACCCGCACCGCGCTGCTGCTGCCGACCTACAACGAGAGCCCGTCGCGGGTGATGGCCGGCCTCGCCGCCATTCACGAGAGCCTCAAGGCGACCGGCCGGCTCCAATGGTTCGACCTATTCATCCTGTCCGACACCACGGACCCCGACATCTGGCTCGAGGAAGAAACGGCGTTCCTGGCCCTGCGGGAGGCGACCGGCGGCCACGACCGCATCTTCTACCGCAGGCGGGCGAAGAACACCGAGCGCAAGGCCGGCAACGTCGGCGACTGGGTGCGGCGCTGGGGCGGGGCGTATCCGCAGATGGTCACGCTCGACGCCGACAGCGTGATGGACGGCGCCACGCTGGTGCGGATCGCGAGCGCCATGGAGCGCCATCCCGGGGTCGGCCTGATCCAGACCCTGCCGGTGATCGTCAACGGGTCCACCCTGTTCGCCCGCATGCAGCAGTTCGCCGGCCGGGTGTACGGGCCGCTGATCGCCCACGGCATCGCCTGGTGGCACGGGCCGGACGGCAACTACTGGGGCCACAACGCCGTCATCCGCACCGCGGCGTTCGCGGAGCAGGCCGGGCTGCCGGTGCTTGGCGGCAGGCGCCCGATCGGTGGCCACATCCTCAGCCATGACTTCGTCGAGGCGGCGCTGATGCGGCGCGGTGGCTGGGCGATCCACATGGTGCCGGGGCTGCCAGGCTCGTATGAGGAAAGCCCGCCCTCGCTGACCGACATCGCGATACGCGACCGGCGCTGGTGCCAGGGCAACCTCCAGCACGCCGGCGTGCTGCCGGCGCGCGGGCTGCACTGGGTCAGCCGGCTGCACCTGCTGATGGGCATCGGCTCCTACGTCACGGCGCCGCTGTGGCTCGTGTTCCTGCTGTGCGGCATCCTGGTGTCGCTGCAGGAGCGCTTCGTGCGGCCGGAGTACTTCGGCGGCACCAAGCTGCTGTTCCCGCACTGGCCGCGGGTCGACCCGGTGCTGGCGCGCGGCGTGTTCCTCGGCACCATGGGGGTGCTGCTGGCGCCGAAGCTGCTCGCCTACGTGGCGCTGCTGTTCAACCCTCCCGACCGGCGCGGCGCCGGCGGGGCCGGGCGGGCGCTGCTGTCGCTGCTGGTCGAGACGCTGATCGGCGGGCTGATCGCGCCGGTCGCCATGCTGGTGCAGACCGGCGGCGTGGTGTCCATCCTGGCCGGGCGCGACTCGGGCTGGAACGCGCAGCGACGCGACGACGGGGCGATCCCGCTCGGCGTGGTCTGGGCCGGCTATTGGCGATACACCGCGTTCGGGCTGGTGCTGGCCGGGAGTGCCTGGGCAGTGTCGCCGGCGCTGTTCGCCTGGATGTCGCCGGTGCTGCTCGGGCTGCTGCTGGCGGTGCCGCTGGTGTCGCTGACCGCCGGGCGCAACGCCGGACTGGCGCTGCGACGGCTCGGCCTGCTGCGTATCCCCGAGGAGGCGGCGCCGCCCGCGGTGCTGGCG
>CAXTOD010000331.1:0-3275 GCA_964245705.1 uncultured Acetobacteraceae bacterium | reverse complement strand
GCACCCGCCACCCCCGACCTGGTGATCCCGCTCAACAGCGACCCCGCCGCCGACACGGTGGCGCTGAACGATGGCACCCAGTCGCTGAGCCGCACCGGCGTGCTGCCGCGCAACGTCGAGCGCGCCCGCCTCGACGTGCTGCTGCAAAGCCAGCAGGGCGACGAGTTCTGGTACACCTGCGTGCCGGACGCCCTGGCCGCGACGCTCGACACCTGCGGCGGCGGCGCCTTCCGCGAGGGCCAGGTGGCGATCGACGGCACCCCGGCCGGCGTGGCGCCGGTCTACCCCTTCATCTTCACCGGCGGCATCGACCCCTATCTCTGGGAGCCGATCCCCGGCGTGCAGACCCTGGCGTTCACCCCCTACTCGGTGGAGCTGACCCCGTTCGTCGGCGCCATCGACGACGGCCGGCCGCACACGGTGTCCCTGTCGGTCGCCGGCGCGAACCAGTACTTCTCGGTCACCGGCACCCTCTACCTGTTCCTCGACCACAACAGCAGCACGGTGACCGGCTCGGTCACCCGCAACACCCTGGCCGCCCCGTCGCCGGTGGTCACCAGCAACATCGCGCAGAACAACGGCGTCGCCACCGGCACCGTGCTGACCACGTCGCAGCACGACTACACCATCACCGGCACCGCCATCACCTCGCACGGCGCCGTCACCACCACGGTGGCGCAGGGCACCCGGTTCTCCAACAGCCAGAGCTTCGACGTGTCGGACACGGTGGACGACCAGGACGTCACGCAGCGCACCGACACCGTCAGCACAATCACCACGACCGCCGCCGGCAGGCAGACGGTGTCGGTACGGAGCCTCTCCTACCCGCTCGACCTCCACTACGCCTACACCGCCAACGCCGACGGCACGGCCGTGCAGACCACCCAGGTGCAACAGTCGCTGGAGGACGGCCTGCTGCGGCTGGTCGACGGCGTGCCGGCGGACGCGTCGCTGGTGCACGAAACGGTGGCGCCGAACGACGTGCTGGACCTGGCGGCGGACGGGTCGGTGTCGTCGCATGCCGGCAGCAGCACCGCCGACTACGTGTCCGCCAGCACCTCGGCCGGCTGCGTCACCCGGCACGAGACCTCCACCGACAGCGTGCTCGCCACCATCAGCAGCACCGCCACCTGCGACCTCGGCGGCCTGCTTCCCTGAGGACGCCCGCAGGCTGTCACGGGCCTGGTCCATGGTGGTCCGCCCGGCGGCCGGGTACCCATCCGGCCGCGGGGCTGGAACACACGCAGGGTCCGGCCTGACCGAGCGAGGACAAAACACGGATGGGCGCGTGGGGCGGGATCATCACGGGCTTCTTCGGAGGCGTCTTCGCGGCGATCACCCTGGCGCTCCGGTTCGGCTGGACCGGCCCGTCGCTGGGCCTACCCTTCATCGCGTCCGCCGCGATCGCGCTGGCTGCCGTCGTCACCCTCCGCCGACCAGGTCCCGCAATCCTCCGGTCGAGGCAGGCCGGACGCGTCATCATGTACAGCACGATCGGCGAGGGCATCGGGCTCCTTCTCGCAACCAACCTGGTCATCAACCTCGGTCATCCGGAGTTGCTGCTGCCAGTCGTCGCGCTGGTGGTCGGCCTGCACTTCCTGCCGATGGCGCACGGCATGCCGTTCCGGCCGTTCTACGTGCTCGGAACCATCCTGGTGGCCCTGGCCGCGATCGGCTTCGTCCTGAGCCGGACGTCCGGCGGCGTGGCCAGCGGGTTCGGTTCCGCTGTCGTGCTCTGGGCTGCCGCCCTGCTCGCCGTGCGCCGCGAGATGAAAGCGAAGAACGCCTGGCATCCCCGCCCGGCCGTCCCGGAACGAACCCCCAGCTCCGCTCCCGCCTGGCCGAGCAACCGCGACCGGTTGCCGGGCCCAGGTGCCGTCCATCCGGCAGCGGGTGTTCGCGACGGTCTCCCGGCGGGAGCAGACTCGACCGGCCCAGACACCTCGCTGGACAAGGAGTCCCGCGGGGAGCCGACAGGCCAGACGAAGGCGAACCCGGGTCGGCCGCAAGAACTCCCTAGCTGATGGTCTTCAGGTACTCGGCGAGCTTCACCGCGGCCGCGTTCTTGTCGATCCGCTCCAGCGCGCCGAGCTCCGCGGCCAGCCGGTCCATCGCCGCCTCGTAGATCTGCCGCTCGGAAAAGCTCTGGTCCGGCTGCCCGGCGTTGCGATGGAGGTCGCGCACCACCTCGGCGATCGCCAGCGGGTCGCCCGAGTTGATCTTGGCCTCGTATTCCTGCGCCCGCCTGGACCACATGGTGCGCTTGATCCGCGCGCGTCCCTTCAGGATCGCCAGCGCCTCGTCGAACAGCTTGCGCGTCGCCAGCTTGCGCAGGCCGGCACTCTTCGCCTTCGCCACCGGGACGCGCAGCGTCATCCGGTTCTCCTCGAAGGTGATGTGGATCAGCTCCAGCTTGTGGCCGGCGATCTCCTCCGTGGCGATGCGCTCGACCTTGCCGACCCCGTGTGTCGGATACACCACGTGGTCGCCTTCCGCGAACGGCTCGTCGTCGCGGGGCTTGCGGGCGGCGCCGGGACGCGGTCTGCTGTCCGCCTGGGCATCGGCCTCGAGCTCGGTAGACTCGGCGGACACGGCCTCGTCCGACGCGTCGCCGGGAACGGCGTCGCCCTCTGCCTGGTCGTCCTGCATCTGTGTCGCGGTCTTGGTCAGCATAAGCCTGCCGTCTCCTGCTCCGCCCGGCTGCGGGAATGCCTCACCGTGTGCTCGGCCGCTTCCGGATCGTCACGCAGGACCGTGACGACGGGGATCGGGTGCCGCGGGGCTGTGGTGATGGCGTCACCATACCACGTCCGAGCTTCCGGCGGAACCCGGGCCTGGCTCGGGCGGGACCGGCGGCGGCGCGCCTGCCGGCCGCTCTGCCGGGCGGTCAGCCGAACAGGTCGAGCGTCGCCGCGGGACCGGCGGCGTCGAAGCGCGACACGCTGACGCCCAGCAGCCGGATGCTGCGCTCGAACGGGAACAGCCCGCGCAGCAGCATCGTCGCCGCTTCCGCCAGCGCAGACCGGGTGGCGAACGGCGCCGGGCTGGAGGCCGCCCGGGTGACGATGCGGAAGTCGGAGAACTTCACCTTCAGCGTCACCGTGCGCGCCGGCCGCCCCGCGTCCTGGTAGCCCGCCCACACCCTGTCGATCGCCGGCCGCAGTGCCGCGCACGCGTCCTCCCAGTCCGACACGTCGGCGGCAAAGGTGTGCTCCGAGCCCAGCGACTTGCGCGGCCGGTCCGTCACCACCGGCCGGTCGTCCGCGCCGCGCGCG
>CAXTOD010000330.1:0-3310 GCA_964245705.1 uncultured Acetobacteraceae bacterium | reverse complement strand
GCTGCCAGCAGCCCGAACGCGAGGAGGAGCGGGAAGCCTGCGCGTCGCGCGGTCATTGCCCGTCTCCCGTCGTTGCCGTGGCAGACCATTCGAGCAGCCCGAACAGGGCGCCCGCCGGATCGGCGACCAGGGCGATCTTGCCGCCGTGCCGGTCGAGGCGCGGCGGCAGCACCACCCGCCCGCCCAGGGCGGTGACGCGGGCTGCGGTCGCGTCGGCGTCGTCGACCCGGACATAGCTGACCCAGCGCGGCCTGCCGTTGGTCCAGGTGGCCGGGATCGGGTTGACGCTGGCCCGCGCATAGCCGTCCGACGCCAGGATTAGGTGCCGGGCGTCCCCCGGGTCGGGCAGGGGGAACACCGCGTCGCCGAACACCGTCCCGTAGAACGCGGCGGCGGCCTGCGGATCGGTGGTGACCAGCGAGCTCCAGATCCAGTCGCCGGGATCGGCCAGGACGTCGGGCGGATCGCCGCTGTCCGAAGCCAGCATGGCGAACACCGCGCCCTGCGGGTCGGCGAGCACGGCGCCCTGCCCGAGATGGGCAAGGCTTTGCGGCCTGAGAAGCAGCTTGGCACCGTTCTGCACCGCGACCGCCGCCGCCTTGTCCATGTCGGCCGTGGCGATGAACGAGATCCAGGACGGGCGCCTGCCCGGGTGGAGCGGCCGCTGGAGGATGCCGGCCACCGTCTGCCCGTTCAGCGAGGCCTGCCCGAAGAAGCCCGCTTCCGTGGTGATGTTCTGGAACGACCAGCCGAACAGCGACTCATAGAACCGTTCCGCGGCGACCAGGTCCGGCGTCACCAGCTCGGCAAAGGCGAGCTTGCCCGCATGGTGCTCGCCGCTCGGCGGCACCGTCAGCGGCGGCAGGCCGGTCGACTGGGCCACGGCCGGCACCGCAGTACCGCCGAGGGCGGCACCCAGCAGCAGCGCCAGGACCTGCCGCACCCTGTCCGGCCGGCGGCCGATCCGGCCGGATCCGGATGGGAATGGATCTGGCATTGTGTGGTCCTCCTTCGCGGCGACGTTGGTCGGGATCGGCGCCAGGATCCGGCGGCTGACGCAGCACGTAAGCGAGGATCTGCCCGTGCGGTTCCTGGACATGCTCCTCAGCGCAGGCCGGGCCGGTCCCGGTCGCGCTGCGCGGCGCGGCGCACGAACATCGTGTCCGTCGCGTAGCTGATCCACACCTGGTGGGCCGCGAACCAGTCGGCGCCCAGCAGCAGGTCGACCGGTTCCGCCAGCGACGCCACCGTCAGTACCGGATCGTCCACCGTCTCGGTCCCGATCGCCAGCCGCTGGAACCGGTGCCAATGGTATTCGCGCGGATGCAGGTCGATCCCGGCGTTCACCCCGCCCGGATCGGCGCCGAGCCGGTCGCCGTCCACCCCCAGCCGGCGCGCCGCCGCGGTCGACAGGATGCGCGAGCGCGCGCCGGTATCGACCAGCACGCTGATCGGCCGGCCATCGAGCCGCGCGTCCAGTTCCAGCCGGTCGCCGTCGCGCCGCAACGGGATCGCCTGGTATGTCCCGACCCGGCCCGGCGGCGGCGCGCAGGCGACCGATCCCGTACCGATTCGCCAGAAGCCGATCCGCCGGTGCGGCAGGTCGAGCTCCAGGTCGAACCGCGACAGCACGTCCGCCCCCAGCAGCCCCGCCACTGGCGGGTCCACCACCGGCATGGCCGGCAGGGATCCGACCGGGACGCTTGCCTGCTCCAGCTGCATTCCGCCGATCGCGAGCGGCAGCAGCACGTTGGGCACCCGTTCCCCGGTGCCGCCGGTGCCGCGCAGCAGCGTTTGCCGCCCCGGGTCGCGGCGCAGGCCGAGCGCGCCTGCCGCCGCCTGCGTCAGCAGCCCGGTGTCCGAGCCGGTGTCCACCAGCAGGCTCGCCGCCTGCCCGTCGATCGCGACCGGCATGGAGATGAAGCCGTCGTCGTCGCGCAGGACGGCCTCGGCCAGCTCCTGTCGCAGGCACGCCTGCGCCAGCGCCGGTCCTGCCGCCGCCAGGACGGCGCACACCGCCAGGCCCGCGCCGAACGGCGCGCTCACGCCATGGCGGCGGCGAACCGGTCGGTCGCGTCCAGCAGCGCGGTCATGATGCCGGGCTCGGTGGTGGCGTGGCCGGCATCGTCGACCAGCAGGAATTTGGCCTCGGGCCAGGCCCGGTGCAGATCCCAGGCGGTGCGCATCGGCGTTGCCACGTCGTAGCGGCCCTGCACGATCACCCCGGGCAGGTGCGCGATTCGGTGGACGTCCCGGAGCAGCTGGCCCTCCTCCAGCCAGCCGCCATGGGTGAAGTAGTGGTTCTCGATTCGCGCAAAGGCGAGGGCGAAGTCGTCGTCGCCATGCTGCGCGCTCAAGGAGGGGTCGGGCAGCAGGGTCAGCGTCTCGCCTTCCCACAGGCTCCACGCCCGTGCCGCCTCCAGCCGCGCCAGGGGGTCGTCACCGACCAGGCGCCGGCGATACGCCGCGATCAGGTCGCCCCGCTCGGCCTCCGGGATCGGCCGGAGGAACCGTTCCCACTTGTCCGGGAACAGCCAGGACGCGCCTTCCTGGTAGTACCAGGACAGCTCGGCGCGGCGCATGCCGAAGATGCCGCGCAGGATCAGCCCGGTGGCACGCTCCGGATGCGCCTGGGCGTAGGCCAGCGCCAGGGTGCTGCCCCAGGAGCCGCCGAACACCAGCCAGGCCGGCACGCCGGTCATCTCGCGCAGCCGCTCGATGTCGGCCACCAGGTGCCAGGTGGTGTTGGCCTCGAGCGAGGCGTGCGGGCGCGACCGGCCGCAGCCGCGCTGGTCGAACAGCAGGACGCGGTAGCGGTGCGGGTCGAACAGCCGACGCTGCAGCGGCGAGCAGCCGCCGCCTGGGCCGCCATGCAGGAACACCACCGGCGTGCCGCGCGGGTTGCCGCACAGCTCCCAGTACACCGAGTGGCCGTCGCCGGCGTCCATCGTGCCGCTCGAATACGGCTCGATCGGCGGGTAGAGCGTCCGGATCCGGGTCCCGTCAGCCGCCATCCGTGCGCTCCTCCGCCGGTGCCGGCAGCCGGGCCCGGGGATGGGTGCGTCGCCACACCTCCAGCAGGTGCGCCTCGTCGGCCAAGGTGTAGCGCTGCGTGGTGGACAGGCTGGCGTGGCCCAGCAGCTCCTGGATCGAGCGCAAGTCGGCGCCGTTCTCCAGCAGGTGGGTGGCGAAGGAATGCCGCAGCGCGTGCGGCGTGGCGTGCTCCGGCAGCCCGGCCAGGCGGCGGTAGTCGCGCATCGCCGTCTGCGCCACCGCCGGGTCGAGCCGCCCGCCGCGCACGCCCGGGAAC
>CAXTOD010000329.1:0-3320 GCA_964245705.1 uncultured Acetobacteraceae bacterium | reverse complement strand
GCGCTGGGGCAGCCCTGCTTCACCGGGACCAGCGGGCGGGTGTTCCCGCAGGCGATGAAGGCGTCGCCGCTGCTGCGCGCCTGGCTCGCGCGCCGGGGCCGGCTCGGCGTCCGGATCCGCACGCGCTGCCGCATGGTGGCGCTGGAGCCAGGCGCGCTGCTGGTCGAGACCCCGGACGGGCCCCTGCGCCTCCGACCAAACGCGGTGCTGCTGGCACTCGGCGGGGCCAGCTGGGCCAGGCTCGGCTCCGACGGCGGCTGGGCGCCGGTGCTGGAAGCGGCTGGGGTCGCGGTGTCGCCGTTCCGGCCGAGCAATTGCGGGTTCCGTGCCGCCTGGTCGGCAGGCTTCCGCAGCCGCTTCGCCGGCGTGCCGCTGAAGTCGGTGGGGCTGCGGTTCAACGATGCCGTCGCGCGCGGCGACGTGGTGGTGACAACGGACGGGCTCGAGGGCGGCGCGATCTATCCCCTGTCGGCGGCGCTGCGCGACGCGATCGCCGCCGACGGCAGCGCCAGGCTGACGCTCGACCTCCGGCCTGACCTCGACCGCGACGCGCTGGCCGGGCGGCTGGCGCGCGTGCGCGGCCGCGACACCCTGTCGAACGCCCTGCGCAAGGCCTTGTCGCTCAGCCCGGCGGCGATCGCGCTGCTGCGCGAAAGCGGCGACGCACCGCCCCACGATCCGGCCGGGCTCGCGGCGCGGGTCAAGGCGGTGCCTGTGATCCTCACCGCGCCGGCGCCGATCGACCGGGCGATCTCGACCGCGGGCGGCGTGCGGCGCGACGCCGTCGCCCACCGCTTCATGCTGCGTGCGCGGCCCGGCGTCTTCGTCGCCGGCGAGATGCTGGACTGGGAGGCGCCGACCGGCGGCTACCTGCTGCAGGCCTCGATCGCCACCGGACGCGCGGCGGCCGACGGACTGCTGGACTGGCTTCGGATGCCGTCCGGCGGGGCCGCGCCGTCTCCATAATGAGACTTTAACGCTTCTTTTTGCCTTTTATTTGTCAGACATATCCGTTTGTCTGCCGCTGCGCGCACAGACGCGCCGGGCGGAGCCGCAGGGCACGTCCGCGCAGGGCAGGAGGACACCATGACTCTCTTCAACAGGCGGTCGGTGATGGCCATGACGGCGGCGAGCCTTGTCGCCAGCCGAGTCAGGAACGCGGCGGCGCAGGAGGCCGAGGGCGCGGCGCTGTCGACGGATTCGAGCAGCATGGTCGCCGGCCGCTGGACCGCGGCACGCGCCAAGGCGTGGCACAAGCAGCAGCCGTGGCGGGTCGGGCCGGTCTACGTGACCTCGACCGCCGTCAACCAGCTGGAAATGTGGCAGGCCGCCACCTTCGACCCGGCGACCATCGACCGCGAGCTCGGCTACGCCGAGGCGATCGGCATGAACACGGTCCGCGTGTTCCTGCACGACGCGCTGTACGCCCAGGACCCCGACGGCTTCCTCGGCCGCATCCACCAGTTCCTCGACATCGCCGCCACCCACCACATCAGCACCTTCTTCGTGCTGTTCGACAGCTGCTGGCGCGGCCTGTATGCGCTGGGAACCCAGCCGGCGCCGCTGCCGGGGATCCACAACTCGCAATGGGTGCAGTCGCCGGGCGCCGTGGCGCTGTCCGACCCGAGCCAGTACCCGCCCCTGCAGGCCTACGTGCAGGGCGTGGTGGGGGCGTTTAGCAACGACCCCCGGGTGATCTTCTGGGACCTGTGGAACGAGGCCGACAACGCCGGCAGCGACGACCCGGCCAACAAGCAGGCGCTGGTGGCGGCCCTGCTGCCGCAGGTCTACGCGTGGGCCCGCGCGGTGGAGCCGTCGCAGCCGCTGACCTCCTGCCTGTGGACCGGCGACTGGTCGACGCCCAGCAACTTCAACGCCGTGCAGTCGGTCATCATGGCCAACAACGACATCAACACCTTCCACAACTACGGCACGGTGGAGGTATTCAACACGGCCATCGCCCAGATGAAGCAGTACGACCGTCCGGTGCTGTGCACCGAGTACATGGCGCGCAACGTCGGCTGCCTGTTCGACACCGTGCTCCCGGTGGCCAGGAAGCAGAACGTCGCCGCCATCAACTGGGGCTTCGTGGTCGGCAAGACCCAGACCAACCTGCCCTGGGACTCGGCGCAGCACCCGTACGTCGACGCGTCCGCCTATGGCGGCACCGCCTGGCAGGCGGTGGTGCAGCCGAACGGGGCGACGCCGACCCTGCCCTATGCGGTCGAGCTGCCGCCGATCTGGCAGCACGAGGTGCTGCAGGCGGACGGAACGCCCTATCGCGCCTACGAAACCCAGCTGATCTACGACCTCGCCACCGGCGAGACCGGCCAGGGTTGAGACCGGCCAGGGTTGAGACCGGCCAGGGCTGAGGACGGCCAGGGCTGAAGACGGCGCGATCGTGAAGCGGGAGCCGTTCCGGCTCCCGTCCCTGCTGCCGGTTGCAGGCGGAGGGCCGGTTCCGTATCGGTGCGGCATGACCGTCGCGATCGAGATCGGCAGCCGGGCCGAGTCCCCTGCCCAGCCGGCACTGCTCGACCTGGAAGAGCTGCTGTCCACCCGCCTGCTGGTGCAGGGCAACTCCGGCTCCGGCAAGTCGCACCTGCTCCGGCGCCTGCTGGAACAGAGTGCGGCCTGGGTGCAGCAGGCGGTGATCGATCCCGAGGGCGACTTCGTGGGTCTCGGCGAGCGGTTCGGGCACCTGGTGATCGATGCCGCCGAGCACGGCGAGGCGGAGCTGGCGGCGGCCGGCGAGCGGATGCGCGCGCACCGGATCCCGGTGGTGCTGAACCTCGACGGGCTCGACGCCGACGGGCAGATGCGGCGTGCCGCCGCGTTCCTAGGCGGCATGTTCGAGGCGCCGCGCGCGCACTGGTTGCCGGTGCTGGTGGTGGTGGACGAGGCGCAGCTGTTCGCGCCCGCTTCGGCCGGCGAGGTGTCGGAGGAGGCCAGGCGCGCCTCGCTGGCCGCCATGACCAACCTGATGTGCCGCGGCCGCAAGCGCGGCCTGGCCGGGGTGGTCGCCACCCAGCGCCTGGCGAAGCTGGCCAAGAACGTGGCCGCCGAGGCGACCAACTTCCTGATGGGCCGCACCTTTCTCGACATCGACATGGCGCGCGCCGCCGACCTGCTCGGCATGGAGCGCAGGCAGGCGGAGTCGTTCCGCGACCTCGAGCGCGGCCAGTTCATCGCCCTCGGCCCGGCGCTGTCGCGGCGGCCGGTCCGGCTGCGGATCGGCGCGGTCGAGACGGATACCCGGTCGGCGGGACCGGTCCTGCTGCCGCTGGCGCCGGGTGCGGCGCCACGGGAGATGCGGGAGC
>CAXTOD010000328.1:0-3324 GCA_964245705.1 uncultured Acetobacteraceae bacterium | reverse complement strand
CTCCAGCAGGATCGCGGTCCGGCCTGGATGGCGCACCGCCAGGAAGCCGAGCGGCAGGGCCAGCAGCAGGGTCAGCGCCGCCCCGCCCAGCGCCAGGAGCAGCGAGCCCTCGGTCGCCTGCCACAGCAGCGGCCACGACACGCCCACCGCCGAGGTCGCGGCGGCATCGTGGCGGAACAGCCAGAACAGGAGGGTGCCCAGCGGCACGCCGAGCGTGGTCGTCACCAGCGTTGCGAAGAACAATAGGGCCGGGCCGGCCGCGAGCCCGAGCCGGTACTGCGCCGGCGCCCGCCTGGCCGCCCGGGTGAGCGGGGCGGTGCCCCGCCTGCCGCGCACCTTGAGCTCCAGCAGGAGGCAGAACAGGCACAGGGCCAGCAGCACCGTCGCAAGCAGCGACGCGTCCGGGCCGGCCAGGCCGGTGCGGTACTGCGCGTACAGCTCGGTGGTGAAGGTGCGGTAGCGCAGCAGGGCGAAGGCGCCGAACTCCACCAGCACGTTCAGCGCCACCAGCAGCATCCCGCCCAGCAGCGCCGGACGCAGCTGCGGCAGCACCAGCCGGACGAAGCAGCGCCACGGCGACAGGCCGAGCACCCGGCCGGTCTCCTCGATCGCGGGGTCCATGCCGCGCAAGGCCGCCGCCACCGGAAGGTAGACCAGGGGCATATAGGCGGAGCCGACCACCAGCAGGGCGCCGGCGAAGTCCTGCAGGGCGTTGCTGAGCGACACCCAGGCATAGGAGGTGATGAAGGGCGGGATCGCCAGCGGCACCGCCGCCAGCACGGCGAACGCGCGACGGCCGGGCAGGTCGGTGCGTTCCACCAGCCACGCGCACAGCACGCCGACCAGGGCCGCCACCATTGCCGCCGCCAGCACCAGCCCGACCGTGTCGGCCAGGAGCAGGCCCACCAGGGGCCGCCACAGCAGCGCCCGCGCGTCGGCGAGCGGCACCGCGCAGGCCTGCCCCACGGTGACGGCCAGCGGCAGCAGCACCAGCGCCGACGCGGTTCCGGCCCCGAGCAGCAGCGGGATCGGGATCGGCCTCGGCGCGGGTCCTGGCTTCGGCCGCCGCCGCGCCCTCATCGGGCGGTCCGCCGGCCTCCGGTCAGAGCAGCCCCGCTTCCCGCAGCAGCGTCGCCGAGTCCTGGTCGTCGCCCAGCGCCGACGGCGCGATCGCGGGCGGGTCGAGCTGGTCGAACGGCTTGAGCAGCGGGTTGGCCTTCACGCCGCGGGCGAGCGGATATTCGAAGTCGACGTTTCCCTGCGCCACCGTGGTCTGCACCGGCGTGCTGACCAGGAAGGCCAGGAACTGCTGCGCCGCCGCCTGGTGCTTCGACGACCTCAGCACCGCGGCGCCGGACACGTTGACCAGGCCACCCACGTCGCCGCCCGCGAAGTGGTGGATCCGGCTCACGGCGGCGTCGCCCTTCTCCTCGTGCAGCCGGGCCCAGTAGTAGTTGTTGATGATGCCGACCGCGGCGGCGCCACGGTCCACCGCCGCCACGACGCCCTCGTCGTCGTCGAACACCTGCGCGTTCGCCTTGAGCGCGCGCAGCCAGGCCAGCGCGGTGGGACGATCCTTGAGCCTGGCCACCGCCTCGACCAGCGGCAGGAAGTCGGCGTCCGCCGGCGCGATCGCCAGGCGGCCCTTCCATTCCGGCCGCGCCAGGTCGAGCAGCGACTCGGGCAGCCTGTTCTCCGCGATCAGCCGAGGGTTGAACGCCAGCACGTTCTCGCGCGCCAGCACGCCCAGCCAGTGGCCTGTGGCGGCGCTGTCGCGCGCCGGGACGTCGGCCAGGGTGTTCTTCGTCACCGGCGCCAGCAGCCCCTTCTCGTCCAGCAGCACCAGCTCGGGCGAGTTCTCGGTGAAGTACACGTCCGCCGGCGAGGCGGCCCCTTCCTGCACGATCTGGCTGGCGATCTCCGGCGCCTCGCCATAGCGGGTGCGCACGGCGATGCCGGTCTGCCGGGTGAAGGCGGCCGTCAGCGCGTCGACCATCTGCCGGTGCTGGGCGCTGTAGAGGGTGAGGGTTTCCGCTCCTGCCGCCAGGTCCGGCACGGCCACGCCGAGGCCCGCGAACAGCAGGCAGCCGGACAGGATGGGGGTCGACAGGACGCGCATGGGCCGGATCTCGGTCTGGTTGCGAGCTGTTCTTAACTTCGCCGCCGGTGCCCGTCAAACCGCCCGCCGGGTGCGGCCGTTGCCATCGTGCAACAAGCACGGCAGAACTGGTATAGGGCTGGAACCTGGGGCCGACCCTGCTGTTTCGAGGTAAAGCTGGAGATGAAGAAGATGTTTTCCGCCACCTGCCGCATGCTCCTCACCGCCGGGCTGCTTGCCGGCGCCACGGCCGGGCTGTCCGCCTGCAACACCCTGAGCGGCGTCGGTGAGGATACCAGCGCCCTCGGCCACGACGTGTCGAAGGGTGCCACCGCGACCCAGCAGGCCGTAACCGGCAACACCGGCCTCGCGACCCACTGACCGGTCCGGCTGGCCGGGGCGGGACCCCCGGCCAGCCGATCCTGGGATGTTGATGGCAGGGCCCGGCAACGGGCCGGCCGGATGTCCGTTGCCGCTCCGGGGAAAATTGAACTCCTGGAGCATCCCGATGCACAGCGCGGATCGAGGCAAGGCGAAGCTGCCCGGCAACCACGGACAGTTCGGCGACGGTGCGGCCACGGAAGCCTACCGCCCGTTGCGGGCCACGCAGAAGGTGACGGTGCGGCCGGTCGCGTTGCGCTGTCCGGAGGGCACCGCCTCCCCTTCCGGGCCCGGTCGCAGGCGCGGCCATCCGGGCCCGGCGCGGGCGGGCTGACACGGGCCCGGCGCCGCGACGGGAAACCTCAGCCCTGTCCCAGGTGCGCGGTCTTGCTGGCCCACAGCTTCACCGCGTCCAGCATCCGCGACACGTGCCCGTCGGGATCCATGGCGCTGTAGGCGGCGAGGATGGTTCCATCGGGCGCGATTGCATACGAGGTCCGGTTGGCGTAGCCGGGCACCACCGGCAGCGTCGCGTCGTAGGCGCGGGCGATGCTGCCGTTCGCATCGGCGGCGACCGGGAACCGGCTCTGGCAGGCGCTGACGGAGAAGCGGTCCAGCGTCGCGATCCTGTCCTCCGACACGCCGAGCACCTGTGCGCCGAGCTTACCGAACTGCGGCATCGCGTCGGCGAAGTCGTGCGCCTCCACCGTGCAGCCCTTGGTGAAGGCGGCGGGGTAGAAGTACACCACCACCGGGCCCTTCCGAAGCATGGCGGCGAGCGAGGCGTCGAACTCCTTGCCGCCCAGGGTGGCGCGCGCCTGGAAGTCCGGCGCCTTCACCAAGGG
>CAXTOD010000327.1:0-3378 GCA_964245705.1 uncultured Acetobacteraceae bacterium | reverse complement strand
GATGCGCGGCGAACGGGGATTTAGGCTCCCAGCAGGAAAACGTCAAGCAGGGGAAAAAGATGGAAGTCCGCACTCATCCTCCCGGCACGGGCGCGCCCTCGACACCTCGGGCGAACACCGTCTGCCGTTCAGCCGTTCAGCATCGACAACGTGAACCCCGTTGCGTTCAAGCCCGACCGTCCTGCCTGGCCAGGCGATGCGACAGGGATGAGCATGTCAGACAAGGATCGTCATCTCCGCTCAAGCAGCAGCGGATCATCCATGACCTCAAAATCGTTTTCCCGATACGGCTGCAAAAACGTCCAGCATGTCTTGCACCGCCTCGCCAAACGCACGCTCCACAACTGCTTTGCAGGCCAGTCGATCTGTCTGCAGCTTTTGTGTCGCAAAGGGCAACATTCACCGTGTCCCAGGTGCTCGATCCGATGGCTAGGGCCGCCTCGCCGTCGTCCGATGCCGGTAAGTTCCCGCATCCGGCGCAGGTCCATCGGGAGGCTGGCCTGCACTAGGCACCGCCCGCAGCTGGCCCGGACGCGCCGTCAGGACCGAGGCGACGGTTGACGAGCAGAGCGTGTCCCTCCCGACAGCTCGGCCGCGCCGAATCCTGCCCGTGGCGGTGGTCCCGGATGGGTCGGCAAGACCCTTGCAGCGCCGGGCGCGAAAAGCTAGGAACCGCGCCACGTCCGACGATCGTGCTGCTGTAGCTCAGTGGTAGAGCACTCCCTTGGTAAGGGAGAGGTCCAGGGTTCGAGTCCCTGCAGCAGCACCAGCCCGCAGAACCATGGTCGGACGCCGCCCCACGACGCTTCCGTCGGGAACCGCCATGACCAAGCCTCCCGGATCCGGTCCGATCCCGACTGGCCGCCAGGACGCCGAACGCCAGGCCAGAGTCGCGCGCGAAGCCGCCGCCCTTCGCGAAAACCTTCACCGCCGCAAGCAACAGGCCCGGGCGCGCGAGACCCTGGCAACGGAATCCGAGGATCCCGACCCGCCAAACGCCGGCCGCAGCCCCCGACCGGACGATTGCCCACCGGGCTGAAGCCGGGCTAGTGCTCCTGCGTGAGGTCCGCTCCCGGCCCGTGTCGGGTATGAGGGACCGTTCCGCCGAGGATCAACCCCATGCCGGTCATGCCCGATAGCTGGATCCGCCGGATGGCGACGGAACGGGCGATGATCGAGCCGTTCGTCGAGACCCAGAAGCGCGAGGGCGTCATCAGCTACGGGCTGTCCTCGTACGGCTACGACGCGCGCGTGGCCTCGGAGTTCAAGGTCTTCACCAACGTGGAAAGCGTCACCGTCGACCCGAAGAACTTCAGCGAGCAGAGCTTCGTCACCCGGAACGGCCCGGTCTGCATCATCCCGCCCAACAGCTTCGCCCTGGCGCACACCATCGAGGTGTTCCGCATCCCGCGCGACGTGCTGGTGATCTGCCTCGGCAAGTCGACCTATGCCCGCTGCGGCATCATCGTCAACGTGACGCCGCTCGAGCCGGAGTGGGAGGGCCAGGTGACGATCGAGATCAGTAACACCACGCCGCTCCCCGCGCGGATCTACGCGAACGAGGGCATCTGCCAGTTCCTGTTCCTCCAGGGCGCCGAGCCCTGCGACGTGAGCTATGCCGACAAGGCCGGCAAGTACATGGGCCAACGCGGCGTCGCCACGCCGCGCATGTGACGGAGACGCACGCGATGGACCGGTTCCTGATCCGAGGCGGACGTCCGCTGCATGGCGAGATCCCGATCGGGGGCGCCAAGAACTCCGCGCTCAAGCTCCTGGTCGCAGGCCTGCTGACCTCGGAACGGCTGGTGCTGTCCAACGTGCCGCGCATCGACGACATCGCGACGATGCGCCTGCTCCTGGCCCAGCACGGGATCACCGTTGAGGACGTCGCCGATCCTGAGAGGGGCCTCGGCGACACACACGGGACGGGCCAGGCGCTCTCGGTCGGCGGCGACATCACCAACACCGAGGCGCCCTACGACATCGTCTCCAAGATGCGCGCCTCGATCCTGGTGCTGGGACCGCTCCTGGCCCGCGCCAGGGAAGCGCGCGTGTCCCTTCCGGGCGGCTGCGCCATCGGCACCAGGCCGGTCGACCTGCACCTCAAGGGACTGGAAGCGCTCGGCGCCGAGATCCGGCTGGAAGCCGGCTACATCGACGCCCGCGCGCCCGGCGGCCTGACCGGCGCCCGGATCGTGCTGCCGTTCGCCTCCGTCGGCGCCACCGAGAACCTGCTGATGGCGGCCACCCTGGCCTCCGGCCGCACCGAGATCCTCAACGCCGCCCGCGAGCCCGAGATCGACGACCTGGCCGCCTGCCTGAACGCGATGGGAGCCCAAATCACCGGAGCCGGAACCGGCACCCTCGTCATCGACGGCGTGGGACGCCTGCACGGCGCCCGCCACACCGTCGTGTCCGACCGGATCGAGTGCGGCACCTATGCCTGCGCCGTCGGCATCGCCGGCGGCGACGTGCGGCTGGTCGGCGGGCAGGTGCGCCACCTGCGCGCCGTCGTGCGCACGCTGGAGGAAGCCGGCATCGAGGTGGACGAGGAGGAGGATGCCATGCGCGTCCGCCGCTCCGGCCGCCTGCGCGGCGTCGACGTGATGACGGAGCCCTACCCAGGCTTCCCGACCGACATGCAGGCGCAGTTCATGGCGCTGTTCTCCGTCGCCGAGGGTGCCTCGATGATGACCGAGACGATCTTCGAGAACCGCTTCATGCACGTCCCGGAGCTCAACCGGATGGGTGCCCGGATCAACGTGCACGGCGCGTCCGCGATCATACGCGGCGTCGACTCCCTGTCCGGCGCCCAGGTGATGGCCACCGACCTGCGCGCCTCGTTCTCGCTGATCCTGGCCGGCCTGGCCGCGACGGGCGAGACCATGCTGAGCCGGGTGTACCACCTCGACCGCGGCTACGAGGCCGTCGAGCGCAAGCTGTCCGGCTGCGGCGCGGTGATCGAGCGCGTGTCCGGCTGACGCCCGCCGCCTGCCGAGCCCGCGTGGCGGCCTTCCGTTCCGGCCATGCGGATGCTAACGCCGCCTCGTCGTCCGCGAGCCGCGTTCCGGAGAGGTCATGTCCGCGCTGTCCAGCACCGCCGCCCTCGCGCCGGAGGTCGCCATCCCGCTCGTCCTCGCCCTGCCGAAAGGCCGCATCCTGTCGGAATGCGGACCGCTCCTGGCAGCGGCCGGCGTGGTGCCGGCTCCCGACTGCCTCGACGAGGACAGCCGCCGCCTCCGCTTCCCGACCGACGACCCCCTGCTCGACGTGGTGCGCGTGCGCCCCTTCGACGTCGCGACCTTTGTCGCGTTCGGCGCGGCGCAGATCGGCATCTGCGGCGCCGACGTGCTGATGGAGTTCGACTACCCCGAGATC
>CAXTOD010000326.1:0-3385 GCA_964245705.1 uncultured Acetobacteraceae bacterium | reverse complement strand
CCGAGCGCATCGTCCTGCCCGGCGTGGGCGCGTTCGGCGCCTGCGCCGCCGCGCGGCGGGAGGCGAACTGTTCCATCATGTGCTCGAGGTATTCCGGCACCTGGCCCTGCATGCTGTCGCCGTAGAGCCCGATCAGCTGGCGCAGGAAGGCGGCGGGCAGCATGTTCCGGCCCTTGGTTTCTTCCTCGACGATGATCTGGGTGAGCACGGTGCGGGTGATGTCGTCGCCGGTCTTGGCGTCGAACACGACGAAGTCCCTGCCCTGCCGGACCATGACGGCCAGGCTGTCCAGGGTGATGTAGATCGAGCCTTCGGTGTCGTAGAGCCGCCGGTTGGCATATTTCTTGATAACGACAGGCGGGACCGGGCGATCGGTTTCCGGCAATGTGCGCTCCATCCCGGTCATGGACATGCGGCAGGATAGCATGAGCACCGGACCGCTGCGCAAATCGCCGCCGGTCGCGGCAATGCGATGCCGGCATGCCTTGTCGGCGTCGCGGCGGCATGCCACCTGTCCGGCAGCTTGACGCCCACCCCCGGTGTGGCCGCACCGGTCTCGCGGTGCCGCTTGGCCGCAGCATCCGGTGCGGACGCGGCGGCGACCCTCCTCCCACGGATCCCGGAGAGCACATGTTCGCATGCACAGGCTACGCGGCGCAGGCCGCCGACGCGAAGCTGGCCCCGTACTCGTTCGAGCGCCGCGACCCGGGTCCAGGCGACGTCCAGATCGACATCCTCTACTG
Organism: uncultured Acetobacteraceae bacterium; assembly: GCA_964245705.1. Lineage (GTDB taxonomy): Bacteria > Pseudomonadota > Alphaproteobacteria > Acetobacterales > Acetobacteraceae > Lichenicola. Next base: position 2,642 of record CAXTOD010000326.1, on the reverse strand, counting down.
CGGGGTGTGCCATTCCGACATCCACACCGCGCGCAGCGAGTGGGGGCCGTCGCTGTATCCGGTGGTGCCGGGCCACGAGATCGTCGGCCGGGTGGCCGCGGTCGGCGCGGATGTCGGCCGCTTCAAGGTGGGCGACCTGGCTGCGGTCGGGTGCATGGTCGATTCCTGCCAGACCTGCTCGAACTGCCGGGAGGGCCTTGAGCAGTATTGCGAGAACGGCTTCACCGGGACCTACAACGCCCCGGACAAGAAGACTCCAGGGCTGCACACCTTCGGCGGCTACACCAAGGCGATCGTGGTCCACCAGAACTTCGTGCTGCGCGTGCCGGAGTCGCTGGAACTTGCCGCGGTGGCGCCGCTGCTCTGCGCCGGCATCACCACCTACTCGCCGCTGCGGCACTGGAAGGTCGGTTCCGGCAGCACGGTCGGCATCGTCGGGCTGGGTGGCCTCGGCCACATGGGCCTCAAGCTCGCCCACGCGATGGGCGCCGACGTGACGCTGTTCACCACCTCGCCCGGCAAGGCCGAGGACGCGCGCCGCCTCGGCGCGAACCACGTGGTGCTGTCGAAGGACCCGGAGGCGATGGCGGCGCAGGCCGGCCGCTTCGACTTCATCCTGGACTGCGTGTCGGCGCAGCACGACATCAACGCGTACCTCCAGCTGCTGAAGCGCGACGGCGCGCTGGTTCAGGTCGGCGCGCCCTCCGACCCGCTGCCGGTCGCGGTGTTCTCGCTCATCCTCGGGCGGCGCAGCTTTGCCGGCTCGCTTATCGGCGGCATCCCCGAAACGCAGGAGATGCTCGACTTCTGCGCCGAGCACGGCATCGTATCGGACATCGAGATCATCCCGATCGACCGGATCAACGAGGCTTACGACCGGGTGCTCGCGTCGGACGTGAAGTACCGTTTCGTGATCGACATGGCCAGCCTGCCCGCGGCGGCCTGAAAACCGGCGGCGCGCCCGGTTCGCTTTCGGGTCAGCAGGCGGTGCCGCGCAGGCACACGTGCTCTGAGATGGCGTCGAACCAGTCGGTGAGCCTCGGCCGGTCCCGGCGCCACTCGTCGTCGGGGAAGCGCAGGTCGAGGTAGCCGAGCGCGCAGGCGATGGAGATGGTGCCGACGTCGACGTGCCGGCTGGGCTTTTCCCGCTCCAGCCAGTCGAGGGTGCGGCCGATGGCGTCGCCGTGCCGTCGCACCAGGGGGTGGTCGCGGTCGGCGCCGTTGAGCAGGAGCTGACGCCGCCCCACCGACGCGTCCATCAGCCCGTCTCCCAGCGCTTCCAGCCGGCGGCACAGCCAGCGCTGCGCGCCCGAGGCGGGGATGATCGGGATCACCTCCGCGGTGCCGTTCAGGTACTCGCAGATCACCGTGCTGTCGAAGATGGCGAACCCGTCGGCGGTGATCAGCGTGGGGATCCGGCCGAGCGGGTTCGCGGCCACCAGGATCTCCGGCGCCGCGGCGGCGTCGACGTCGATCACCTCGATCCGCTTCTCCAGGCCGAGGGCCAGGGCACAGGCGCGGACCTTGCGGCTGTAGGGGCTGGCACTGGACGACAGCAGCTTCATCGGAAGGAATCTTTCCTGGATCGAAATGCGGCGAGGCTCGGAATGTCCGGCGCGAGCAGAAAGGGATTGGCGGCCCGCTCCGCATCGAGACGGGTCGGCACGGTGGGAGTTCCCGACGCCCGTTGCGCCGCGACCTCCTGCGCCCGCGCCCGCAGCGCCGCGTTGTCCGGCAGCACCGACAGCGCGAAGCGGGCGTTGCTCTCGGTGTACTCGTGGCCGCAGCAGACCAGGGTGTCGCCCGGCAGGGCCGCCAGCTTGCGCAAGGCAGCGAACATCTCCTCCGGCGTGCCTTCCAGCAGGCGCCCGCAGCCGAGGCTGAACAGCGTGTCGCCGCAGAACAGCACCGGGCCGTCCTCGAAGAAGAACGAAACGTGGCCACGCGTGTGCCCGGGAGTGTCGATCACGTGGCCCGAGGTGGTGCCGAACGGGACGCGGTCGCCTTCCTGCAGGGACAGGTCGAGCGGCGGCAGCCGGTGGCGGTCCGCGGCCGCCCCGGCGATCAGGGCGCCGAAGTGCTGCGCCACCTCCAGCGCGCCGGCGACGTGGTCGTCGTGGTGGTGCGTCAGCAGGACGAGGTCGAGCCGGCCGCCTTCCCGCTCCAGCCGGGCGATCACCGCAGCCGCGTCGGCAGGATCCACCACCGCGACCGCGCCGCTCGCGGTTTCGCGCAGCCTCCAGGCGTAGTTGTCCGACAGGATCGGGATCGGGCTGACGTCGAACGCTTCGGGCGTGGCGGACGGATCGGCTGGCATGATCGGACCTCGTGGCGGTTCCTCGTTATAGCCGACCGAGGCCGCACAGCGTTCCGGCAGCCGAGCATAAAAGAAGGCCCAGGCAGCCGCCGCTGCCCGTCCGGCGCCTGCGCGACCTGTCCTTCCGAGGTTCCAGGCATGCGCTCGGACAAGGGTGGCTGACCGCGCGGGTCGATCTCCTGGACAAAGGGCCGCGCAGCCGGCGCCCCGGTCGCGGGGCGGTTCCGGCTCGGCGGCTCGACATCGTGCCGATCGACGCCCTCCGCGCCGCCGTCCGTCGGAGGTCGGGGGGTCGCCCAAAGGCGGGAGCGCGATCGCCCGGCAC
>CAXTOD010000325.1:0-3387 GCA_964245705.1 uncultured Acetobacteraceae bacterium | reverse complement strand
GCTCGCCGCGGCGCTCGTCATCGACCACGTGCTGACGCTGTGCTGCCTGGTCGTGCTGGTGCGCGCGCCGTCGCGGGGCGTCGGGGAGCGCGGCCTGATCGCCGTCACGATCCTGCACCCGCTGGTTGTCGGCCTGTTTCTCGCATCCGTGCTGGTTCCGGGCTGGGGCGGAGCCGCCGCCGCGGTGCTGATGGCCGAAACCCTGGCGCGCACCGTGCTCTGGCCGGGCTTCGGCCTGGCCGCGGTGCTGGAAATGGCGAGCCTGTCCGACGAGCTCGGCGGCGTGCTGAACCGGCGCGGCTTCTGCCAGGCGGCGGAGCAGCTCGGCGACCGCACGGTCCTGTTGTTCGACATCGACCACTTCAAGCGCATCAACGACACGCTAGGCCACGCCGCCGGGGACGAAGTGATCCGCAGCTTCGCGGCCCTGGCCAGCCGCGCCCTGGGACGGGACACCGTGTTCGGGCGGATCGGCGGCGAGGAGTTCGCCGCCGCCCTGGCCGGGGTCTCGCCGGTGCAGGCGCGCCAGCTGGCCGAGCGGGTGCGGATCGCCTGCGCGGACGCGGCGCAGGACGTCACAGTCAGCGTCGGCATCAGCCCGCCCAGCCGGCCGGGCCAGTCGCTCGGCGACCAGATGGCGCTGGCCGACCGCGCGCTCTACCGCGCCAAGCGGTCGGGCCGGAACCGCACGGTGATGCACGTCGACGACCACGCCAACACGGTCGGCCGACATGCCGACGACAGGATCCGGCGGAAGGTGCGGGACGCTTAAGGCGTCCGCCTCACAGCGCCGCCAGCACCGAGTCGACCACGTGGCGCAGGTCCTGCCCGTCGAGCTCGGCATGAATCGGCAGCGCCAGGATCCGGCCGGACAGGGCTTCCGACACCGGAAGCGCCGCGCCGTCGTGGTGCGGCCGGTAGGCCGGCTGCAGGTGCAGCGGGCGGGGGTAGTAGATCGCGGTCGGCACGCCCCGTTCCCGCAGGAACGCCTGGAGCGCGTCGCGCGCGTCCTGGTCCGGCAGCAGCACCGCATAGACCGCCCAGGCGCTGGCGCCGCCCGCCACCCGCTCCGGCAGCAGCAGCCGGTCCGTGCCCGCCGCGGCCAGACCGGAATCGTAGGCGCGGGCGACCGCCTCGCGACGGGCCAGCTCGGTTTCGAACACGTCGAGCTTGGCCAGCAGCACCGCCGCCTGCAGCGTGTCGAGCCGGCCGTTCATGCCGGTGCGCAGCACCTCGTAGCGGGTGTCGCCCTCGCCGTGCGAGCGCAGGGAGCGGTACAGCCGGGCGCGGCCGGCATCGTCGGTGAGCAGCGCGCCCCCGTCGCCGTAGCCGCCGAGCGGCTTTGAGGGGAAGAAGCTGATCGCGGTGGCGTCCGCTTGCCGGCCGAGCCGTGTCCCGTCGAGGCTGGCGCCGAAGCTTTGGGCGCAGTCGTCGAGCAGGAACAGGCCGGCGTCGCCGGCGATCCGGCGCAGCTCGGGCCAGGGGGCCGGCTGGCCGAACAGGTCGACGCCGACGATCGCCGCAGGACGCAGCCGCCCGTCGCGGCGCACCTGCTCGATCCGCGCCTGCAGGTGGACCGGATCGATCTGGAAGGTGCGCGGATGGACGTCCACGAACACCGGGGTCGCCCCCAGCACCAGCGGCACCTCGGCGGTGGCGGTGTAGGTGAAGGCGGGCAGGAACACCGCGCAGCCGGGCCCGACGCTCTCCGCCATCATGGCGATCTGCAGCGCGTCGGTGCCGGAGCTCAAGCCCACGCAGTGCGCGGCGCCGCAGAACGCGGCGAGCCTTGCTTCCAGCTCCCCCACCTCCGGGCCGAGCACGAACTGGCAATGCCCAAGTACCGCGTCCAGCCGCGCCCGCAGTGCTGGCGCGATCCGCGCCTGCTGCGCCTTGAGGTCCAGGAACGCGACCGGCCGGGACGGAAGGCTCATCGGATCGGGTCCTTCTCGGTGACGGCTGTCCGGTCGGGTGCCGGAACGTGCGGCACGGTGCCGTCCGGGTTGTGCGCGAACTCGGGCACCAGCCGCTTGAGCAGGGCCAGCGCCTCTGCCGGACGGTTGGCGCGGCAGGCGCTGCCGATCGCGTCCAGCGTTTGCCCGACCTCGCGGGCGTCGTCGGTGCGCGGGGTCGCCATCAGCAGGCCGGGATGACCGGTCGGCACCGGCGGCTCGTGGCCGTGGAACAGCTCCTCGAACAGCTTCTCGCCCGGGCGCAGCCCGGTGTAGCGGATGGGCACGTCCTGGTCGGGACGCAGGCCGGCCAGCCGGATCATCTGGCGCGCTAGGTCGACGATCTTCACCGGCTCGCCCATGTCGAGCACGAAGATGCCGCCGTCACGCAGCAGCGCCTCGGTCTGGCCGCCCGTCCGATCGTTGGCGGCGTTGGCGGCGCCAACCGCGCTCGCCTGCAGCACCAGCCCGACCGCCTCCGACACGGTCATGAAGTAGCGCTGCATGTCGGGATGGGTGACGGTGAGCGGGCCGCCGCGCTCGAGCTGGCGGCGGAACAGCGGCACCACCGAGCCGGTGCTGCCCAGCACGTTGCCGAACCGCACGGTGACGCAGCGCAGGCCCGTCCCGCTGCGACGCGCGGCGATGTCGAGCGACTGGCAATACATCTCGGCGGCGCGCTTGGAGGCGCCCATCAGGCTGCTCGGGTTGACCGCCTTGTCCGTCGAGATCAGCACCATCTCCGCGGTGCCGGCGTCCCGTGCCGCGTCGACCACCTCGCGGGTGCCGACGATGTTGGTCAGCATTCCTTCGGACGGGTTGGCCTCCACGATCGGCACGTGCTTCAGCGCCGCGGCGTGGAACACGATCTCCGGGCGGTGTTCCGTGAACAGCGTTCGCAGACGCGCCCGGTCGCGTATGTCGGCCACCACGCTTTGTCGCATCACCTGCGGCGCCAGCTCGGCCAGCTCCAGGTCGACCTGCCACAGCGCGAACTCGCCGTGGTCGAGCAGCACCAGCAGCGCCGGCGACAGGGCCGCCACCTGCCGCGCCAGCTCCGCGCCGATGGTGCCGCCGGCGCCGGTCACCAGCACCCGGCGCCCGGCGACCAAACGCGCCATCGCGGCGCGGTCGAGCGCCACCTGCGGCCGATTGAGCAGGTCCTCGATCGCCACCGGGCGCAGCTCGACCCGGTTGGCCGGCGACAGCGCGGTCGGGTCCGGCACCCGACCGACCGGGACACCGAGACGCTCGGCCGCCCGGAGCACCGCGGCGAGGTCGGCGCCGCGCAACTCCGGGTCGGTGACGATCAGCCCGTCCGGGCGGCGTGCCTGCCGGTCGAGCCGGTCCAGCACCGCGCCCACGTCGCGCAGCGTGCCCAGGATCGGCACGCCGTGGATGCGCCGCCCCGGCTGGTGCCGGCCGCGCGCCAGCC
>CAXTOD010000324.1:0-3397 GCA_964245705.1 uncultured Acetobacteraceae bacterium | reverse complement strand
TGGTCGTTGGGAGCGTGCGTACGCGGGACCGGCTACCATAACAGTTCCTGAGGACTTGGCTGCCGCCCTGGCTGCTAGGCCTACCGCCGCTTCGTTCTTCGGAGGTCTGAACAAGACAGATCGGTACTCTGTACTGTGGCGGGTGGAGACCGCCTCGCCGCGGGCGATGGCGGCGTCCAGGACCGCCGCTTCCGCCAGCGCCGCCTCGCCGCGCAGCCGGGTGAAGCAGTTCAGCACCGGGTCGTGCCGGGCGATCCGGTCCAGCGCCGCCTCCACCACCGACACGGCCGAGCGCTGCCCGGCGCGGACGGAGGCGGCAAGGTCGTGTCCATCGGTCACGGGATGAAGACGGGAGCCGGCTCGACCTCGGGCGGCAGCGGGACCGCCATCACCAGGGCGGCGTGGCCGGCCAGCAGGTCGAGGCTGGCGGCGATCCCGTCCAGCCAGGCCGGATCGAGCGGAAGGTCGAGCAGCGCCGCGGACAGCTCGATCTGGGGACGGCGGTCGGTCATGCCCGGACATCCCGCCCGGCGCCCGACGGGACGGGAATCCGGATCAAAGGTGGCTCCAACCGGGACGCCGGATCGGCAGGACACCGCCGTCCTGGTCGAGAACCGTCACCCCCGCGCCGGGCTGCATTCCGCCGATGCGTGTGACCGCAATCCCGGCCTCCGTCGCCGCCCGACGCAGCGACGCCTCCTGCCCGGACGGCACGGACAGGAGCAGCTCGTAGTCGTCCCCGCCGGTCAGGCGACGCTCCAGCCAGCTCGGACCAGCGGCACGCGCCGCGGCCGAGGCCGGCACCGCCGACGCCTCGATCCGCGCCCCGACGCCGCTTTCGCGGCACAGGTGGCCGAGATCCTGGACCAGCCCGTCCGACACGTCGATCGCGGCCCCCGCGATGCCGGCGAGCGGCAGGCCGAGCCGCGGCCGCGGCAGGCGGTAGCGGTCGACCAGGGTGCCGGTCGGGTCGTCGAGCTCGCCCCGGAGGCAGGCGAGGCCCAGCGTGCCGTCGCCGATGGTGCCCGTCACCCAGATCGAGTCGCCGGCGCGGGCGCCGTTGCGCCGCAGCGCTTTCCCCGGCGCAACGTGACCCAGCATCGTGAGCGACAGCACCAGCGGTCCGGTCGTGGTTGTGGTGTCGCCGCCGAGCAGGAACACGCCGTAGCGGTCCTGGTCGGCGGCGAGCCCGGCGGAGAAGCCGGTGAACCAGTCCGGCGGCAGCTCCGGCGGGATCGAGACGGTCAGGAGGTAGCCGAGCGGCGCCGCCCCCATGGCCGCCAGGTCGGACAGGTTCACGCGCAGCAGCTTGGCGGCGACCGTGTCGGCGGGATCGTCCGGCAGGAAATGCACCCCGGCCACCAGGGCGTCGGCGCACACCACCAGGGAGCGGCCGGGCGGCGGGTCGAGCACCGCGGCGTCGTCGGCCAGGCCGAGGGCGGCCGGTCCGGCGAGAGCCCGGAAGTGGCGGGCGATGAAGTCGAACTCGGCAGCGGGTCGGCTCACGGCGGTCAGACCGGGTCGGGATGGTCCGGCCCGGCGGACGTCTCGGCAGCGAAGTCTTGCGGCCGCAGGCGGCGGCCGATGGCGTCGAGAAGGCCGTTCACCATACGCGGCTCCTCGCCGAAGAAGAAGCCGTGCGCGACGTCCAGGTACTCGTTGATCACCACCCGTCCCGGCGGCCCGTCCTGCATGGTCAGCTCGCCGCTGGCGGCGCGGAGCAGGGCGCGCAGCACCGGGTCGAGCCGGCCAATCGGCCATTCCTCCGGAAGTGCCGCGACGATCATGGCGTCGAGCCGGTCCTGCTCGGTGACGGCCGTGCGCACGATGCGGCCGAACAGGGTCACGTCCGCGTCGGGCACCCGGCCTTCCTCGTAGCCGCCGGTGCCGGGCAGCTCGCCGAGGCGGTGGCGCACGAACTGGTCGATCACGGTTTCGGCGCTTTCCCCGCCCTGCTCGCTCTGGAACAGGGCCTGCACGGCGCCCACACGCGCCGCGGTGCGCGGCCGGGCACGGTTCTGCGCCGGCGTCCGGGCCCGGCGCCGCGACTGCTCCTCCGCCATCAGGACCGGGTCCCGGGGCGGTTCGATCGGCAGGGGAGAAGGGTCATGGCCGCTTCATCGTCCCTTTGGACCGTCAGGTCCAGCCTCCTGCCCGTCCGGAAGCGGTCGGGATCCGCGCGACGTGGCCGGCGCGACGCCGGGAGCCAGCGAGTCCAGGATCACCTCGAAGTCGCGCGCCTCTCGGAAGTCCCGATACACGCTGGCGAAGCGGACATAGGCCACGGCGTCCACCTCGCGCAGCGTGTCCATCACCCGCTCGCCGAGCTGGGCGCTGGGGATCTCGGTGTCGCCGGAGGCTTCCAGCTGCCGCACCAGGCCGTTGACGATGCGCTCGCGGCGCTCCTCGTCCACCGGCCGCTTGGCGGTGGCGATGCGGATCGAGCGGGCCAGCTTCTCGCGCTCGAACGGCACCCGGCGCCCGTCGGACTTGATCACCAGCAGCTCGCGCAGCTGCACCCGCTCGACGGTGGTGAAGCGCTGGCCGCAGCCGGTGCAGAAGCGGCGGCGGCGGATCGCGGCGCCATCCTCGTTGGGACGGCTGTCTTTGACCTGAGTGTCCTCATGACCGCAGAACGGGCAGCGCATGCAGCTTGTCCTGATCAGTTCACCGGATCGTGCCCCGGAACAGGTGCGCCCACGCCTCCATCCTGACAAGGTGGCATCTGCCCAGCTCCGCCCGCCACAGGACCCAGGACGGCTCCATGACCTTCCGGACCATGCTCGCCAGCTTCACGCTTCTTCCCCTGGCGGCGCTCGCCGCGTCGCCGCGAGGCCTGACCATCAGCAACGGCTGGTTCGCGATGGCGCCGCACACGCAGGTGATCGGCTTCTTTTCCGTCCGCAACGCCGGCGCCCAGCCGCTGCTGGTGACCGGCTGGCAGTCCCCCGGCTGTCACGCCATGCACCTGGAGGAGGCCAGCGGCGCGGGACCGGGCGACGTGAACAGCGGCCTGACGATCCCCGGAAAAAGCCGGATGGCGTTCGTGCGCGGCAGCTACCACCTGTCCTGCGACGGGCCGAACCCGACGCTGCGGGCGGGAACCAGGGTGCCCGTCACCTTCAGCTTCCGCGACGGCGGCACGCTGACCACGTCCTTCGACGTGCGCGACGTCAGCGCGCACCAGCCGGGCCAGCCGCAAGCCCCGGCTTCCGATGCCGGGGGCGGCTGAACGTCGCGCGGACCGGAACCGTGCCGAGCAGCCGCATGGCGTCGACGGCAGGATCGGCCCTGCGCGGGAGCCGGCCCTGACCCGCGCCGGGGCGAGACGGCCGCACCTGGCCCGGCCCGGTGCGCCGGTTCCAGTCGGGCGCGGTGCCGCTGTTCCTGATCAGTC
>CAXTOD010000323.1:0-3404 GCA_964245705.1 uncultured Acetobacteraceae bacterium | reverse complement strand
ACGGGGCGGGCATCGTCACCGGCGTGCTGCGCGGACGGGCCGCGCCGACCGCTTCGGGCGGCGCTCCGACCCGCACGGAGCCGACCGTGTCCGACGCCGAGCCGTCCGCCACGGTGCGGCCGGCGGCGGGCGAGGAGGTCGGCCTCGACATCCCCGCCTTCCTGCGCCGCCAGTCGTCCTGACCAGCCCGCGCACCGAAGCGTCCGGAGCGGGCATCACCCGTTCCGGACGCTTCGGCGTCGCGCACGGCAGGGCGCCGCGGCGTGGCAATATTCCGGATCGCCGGTGGCGGGTTCCTGCTGGACCGCACCGGACGGGCTGGTGCTGATGCCACGGCCGCCGGCGCCGAAGCCTGGAGGCACCCGCTGGACCCGCCGGTCGCCGAGCGCGGCCATGACCGGGCGATCCTCCAGGACACCGCAGGCCGGTTCCGGCGCCGCCGGGAATGAGGCAGGCTGCCTCGCCTCCGGAACGGGCCCGCGGCGGGTTGTCGCGGACGGCGGGGCCACGCCTCGCTCCGGAGACTTGTTTCGGAAACAACACGTTGGTCGAAATACCCGGCAATAAAGCTTGAATGGCCGTTCCCGGACACCACGCCTACACCGGACGTTGAGCCGGTGTGACATGCCGGGTGCGGCGAGGAGAATGGTTGATGGATGGCATGTCGGTGGCCCCGCTGTTCGAGACCGCGTCGCGGGCAGCTCGTCCGGCGACCGTCCCGTCGGGCGTCGAGACCGCCATCGTATCCGGCATCGCCAGGCAGCGCACGCTGCGCAACCCGATTTCCTGCAGCGGCGTCGGCCTGCATCGCGGGCAGCCGGTCACCCTGACCTTCCGTCCGGCACCGGCGAACTGCGGCATCGTGTTCCGCCGTACCGATCTCGGGGTGGACGTGCCCGCCCGCTTCGACCACGTGGTCGATACGCGTCTGTGCACGGTCCTAGGAGCATCCGGCAGCCCGGAGGCACGGGTCGCCACCGTCGAGCACGTGATGGCTGCCCTGTCCGCCTGCGGCATCGACAACGTCCTGATCGAGCTGGATGGGCCGGAGGTGCCGGTGCTGGACGGCAGCAGCGCGCCGTTCGTGTTTCTCCTCGACTGCGCCGGCCGCGTCGAGCAGGAGGATGCGCAACGTGCGATCGAGGTGCTGCGGCCGGTGCGCGTGGAGGAGAATGGCGGCTTTGCCGAGCTGCGGCCGTCGCACGCCCCGGGCCTGTCCTTGTCGCTGTCGATCGAGTTCAACGCCCGCGCCATCGGCCGCCAGGCCTACAGCATGCGCCTGCATGAGCAGGGCTTCCGCCGCGAGCTCGCTTCCTGCCGCACCTTCACCCTTTTGGGCGAGATCGAGGCGATGCGCGCCGCCGGCCTCGCCCGTGGCGGCTCGCTCGACAACGCCGTGGTGGTGGACGACGCGGTGGTGCTCAACCCCGTCGGCCTGCGCCGTCCGGACGAGTTCGTGCGCCACAAGGTGCTGGACGCCGTCGGCGACCTGGCCCTGGCCGGGCACCCGCTGCGCGGCGCCTTTATCGGTCACCGTTCCGGGCACGGCCTGAACCACCGCCTGTTGCGCGCCCTGCTGGCCGAATCCGCCGCCTGGCGCCTGTCCGCCCGCCCGGTGCCGGACGAGGCCGCCCAGACCGACCGCGCCGCCTGACGCGGTGCCGCGGCGGACGGCCTTCCCGCCGCGCGAGCGCGTGATATAAGGCGGCCGTCACTCCAGAGCCGGCAGGTCGATGTCGTTCATTCCGTTGCGCCTCCGCCGCCTCGCTTCGGGCCCTCTCGCCGCGGCACTCCTCGCCGCGTCCCTGCCTGGCTGCGCCGCGCTCGACAGCATCAACCCGTTCTCCGACTCCAAACCAGCGCCGCGCCTCACCGCCGGGCCGCAGACCCCGGAAACCCTCTACAACAACGGCATCGATGCGCTGCACAGCGACCGCTACAAGCTGGCCGTGACGCAGTTCGAGGACATCCAGCAGAACTTCCCGTATTCCGGCTACACCGCCAACGCCCAGCTGATGGAGGGCTACGCCTACTACCTGCAGGACCAGTATCCGGACGCGGTGCAGCAGATCGACCGCTTCCTGCAGCTCCATCCGACCAGCGGCGACGCCGCCTACGCTTATTACCTGCGCGCCCTGTGCTACTACGAGCAGATCGCCGACATCCAGCGCGACCAGCAGGGCACCGTGCAGGCAATGAACGCCCTGCAGGACGTGGTCACCCGGTTCCCCGACACCGCCTACGCCCGCGACGCGCGGCTCAAGATCGACCTGTGCCGCGACCACCTCGCCGGCAAGGAGATGCTGATCGGCCGCTACTACGAGCAGCAGCACTACTACGAGGCCGCGATCAACCGCTACCAGCGCGTGGTCGAGGACTTCCAGACCACCAACCACGTGGCCGAAGCCCTGCACCGCCTGGTGGAAGTCTACCTCAAGCTCGGTTTGACCGACCAGGCGCGCAAGACCGCCGCCGTGCTCGGCTACAACTATCCCGGCAGCTCCTGGTATCAGGACAGCTACGCCGATCTGCGCTCGGCCGGCGCCCTGGCTCCGGACGGCTCCATCCCCGGCCAGTCCCAGACGCCGGCGCAGCAGCGCGGCTTCTTCGGCCGTGCGCTGCATTCGGTATTCTGAGGCGCTGGCAGCGGGTCGGGATCCCCTCGATCCGGCCGGCCGGACACCCATCTCACCTTCATGCTGACCCGGATCTCGATCCGTGACGTGGTGCTGATCGAGCGGTTGGACCTCGACCTGCATCGCGGCCTCACCGTACTGACCGGCGAGACCGGCGCCGGCAAGTCGATCCTGCTCGACAGCCTGGGCTTGGCGCTGGGCGAGCGCTCCGCTTCCGGCCTGGTGCGGGCAGGCGCCGAGCAGGCCAGCGTCACCGCCTGCTTCGAGCCGCTGCCGAGCCACCCGCTGCACGCGCTGCTGTCCGACCAGGGCATCGAGCATGAGGCCGGCGAGGCCGTGGTGCTGCGTCGCGTGGTCACCCGCGACGGCCGCTCGCGCGCCTACGTCAACGACCAGCCGGTCGGCATCGCCCTGCTGCGCCGCGTCGGCACGCTTCTGGTCGAGATCCAGGGCCAGCACGAGCAGATGGGCCTGGCCGACCAGGCGACGCATCTCGACCTGCTGGACGCGTTCGGCGTCCCGCCGGCGCTGCGACAGACCGTCCGCACCCGTCACGGGGCCTGGGTGTCCGCGCGCACCCTGCTGGCGGACGCGCGTGCCCGGGTCGAGGACGCCGCGCGCGAGGAGGACTGGCTGCGCCAGTCGGTGCAGGACCTCACCAGCCTCAACCCGCAGGCAGATGAGGAGGCCCAGCTCGCCGGCACCCGGCAGTCGCTGCAGCAGGGGGAGCGGCGCGCCGAGGCGATCGCCGCCGCCCTGTCCGAGCTC
>CAXTOD010000322.1:0-3414 GCA_964245705.1 uncultured Acetobacteraceae bacterium | reverse complement strand
ACACGCCCCCGACCCCTGGCACCCCGCACACGACCCCGAACCCCAACCGCAAGGCCGACGGCGCCTTCGAGCTGTGGCTGCAGCGCGGCCTGCACCAGATGTTCGACGACGTCGCCAACGAGCCGGTGCCGGACGAGCTGCGCAAGCTGATCGACGATGATCGCGGTGCCTGAGGCCCGGCTTCCTGAGACCAGACTCCGGGCGGTGCGCCGCTGGCGCCGGCGCAACGCCCGCCCGCGTCGGTTCCGACGCCTGCTGGACAGCGTCAGCGCGCGCCTGCTCGCCGTCATCCTGTGCTCGGTGGTCCCGGTAGCGGTGCTGGGCTCGCTGATGGCCTGGCACAACTACGAGGCGACCGTGGACGCCAGCTCGTCCCGCGCCGCGGCCACCGGCGAGGCGCTCAAGGCCCATCTCGACCAGCAGGTCATCGACACCAGCCGCATGCTGCGGGCCGTGTCCGTGCAGGCGGACCTGCGCGATCCCGAACGGTGCGGCACCGTGCTGCGCCTGGTTCGCGCCCTCGGCGTGGTGCCGCTGGCGGACCTGTTCATGACCGGGCCCGGCGGCGACCGGCAGTGCCTGCGGACCGGCACCGGCATCACCGGACAGCCGCCCTCGACCGCCGCGCCCGCCTCGCCCGGCACCGTCGCGGTGACGCCGGTGCTCGACGGCGACGCCGGCACCCGCCAGCCCCTGCTCCGCTTCGCCCTGGACACCGTGGGACCGTCCGGCCCGGCCCGGCTGGTCGCCGACATGCCGCTCGGCTGGCCGCACGGCGACCTGGTCGATCCGAACCTCATGGGGTCCAGGCTGGGATCCGGCGGCAGCACCGAGGCCTGGCTGGTGACACGAAGCGGCCGCCTGCTGCCGTTGTGCGGCGACTGCGCCTGGGCCGACCGCGCCCCCGACGGGCGCCGTCCCGGAACCCCCGCCATCGGCCGCTTCCTCAGCCGCGACATCGCGGCCGGGATGGACCTGCTTGTCACCACCCTGCCGAACTCCGCCGAAAGCCGCGCCCTGTCGGTGTTCCTGTGGCGGGTGATCGCGATCGCGCTGCTGCTCGGCCTGTGCCTGGCGGGGGTGCTGATCGGCGCATCCCGCCTGATCGTGCAGCCGCTGCGCGCGGTCACCCGCTCCGTGACCCAGTGGCGCCGCGCCGGCGCCTACGCCCCCCGCCTGACCCGCTCCACGCCCATCGAGCTGCGCCAGCTGTCTCGCGCCTTCGCCGACGCGACCTACGCCCTGAACGCCCACGAGGAACAGCTCAAGATCGCCGAGTCCCACCAGGCGCTGCTGATCAAGGAGATCCACCACCGTGTGAAGAACAACCTCCAGATCATTGCGTCCCTTCTAAATCTCCAAGCTAACCGGATCCGCCAACCAGAAGCCCGCGCCGAGTTCGCCTCCGCCCGCGACCGCGTCCGGGCGTTGGCCACCCTGCACCGTCACCTCTACTCCGAAGGCGAGCTGCACACGCTGAACATGCGCTCCTTCCTGGTCGAGCTGTGCGGCCAGCTGTTCCAGGCCATAGGCGAGAAGGAGGGCCGCCGGATCCGGCTCGAGATCGAGGCCCCGGAGATCGTCATGTCCACCGACCAGGCGGTTCCCCTGGCCCTGGTGGTCACCGAGGCGGTCAGCAACGCCATCAAGTACGCCTTTCCCGGCGGCCGCAGCGGCGTGGTGTCCGTGCATCTGGCCGAGGAGATGGAGGGGATCGCCAAGCTGGTGATCCAGGACGACGGCATCGGCATCCCCGCCGGCCGTGCCGAGACCGAGACCGGGATACGCGACGGCCTCGGCATCCAGCTGATCCGCGGCTTCGCCCGCCAGCTCGGCGCCACGCTGGAGGTGCTGGAAGGCGAGGCCGACGCCACCGGCCGCAGCGAGGGCACCCGCTACACGCTGCTGGTGCCGTTGAACCCGAAGGTCGAAACCTATGACGAGGCCCAGGACCCCGTCCGGGAGGCGCCGGCGCACGCGTGACCCCGGCGTGACACCGTTCCCGGCGCCGGCATGACGTTTCGTCAAGGTTCGGCTCCGACCCTGTGCATCGGCGGTCCGCAGGGCTAAATCGCAGCAATGGCCGCGAACAAAGCCCCAGACAAAGCCGCCGACAAAGTCCTCGTTCGCGTTTGGTCGCGCGCCCAGTCCCGGATCGGCCGGCGGCAGGCGATGCCGGTCATCCTGCTGGGCCTGCTCGGCACCGGGCTCGCGATCGGCCAGGCCTGGTGCGTCGCCGTCGTTCTGACCCACGCCCTGGCGTGGAGCATCGCCGCCCACGCGACGCATCCGGACCGGATGCCAGCCGTCACGCAACCGGGCGCGACGCCGCTGCTGCTGTTCGCGCTGCTCGCGGTGTTTCGCGCCATCCTGCAGGTGCAGCAGGATCGTTCCGCCGCCGGAACCGCCGCCGCATCCCGCCGGCGCCTGCGCGGCGAGGTCCTGTCCGCCATCCTGTCCAGCGGCCCGTCGCTGCTGCGCCGCGAGACCGGCGGCGCCTTGACCGCGCTGGTAGTCGACCGGATCGAGGCGCTGGACGGGTTCTTCGGCCGCTGGATCCCGGCCGCCAGCCTCGCCGTGGCGTCTCCCCTCCTGGTGCTGGCCGTCGTGTTCACCGTGCAGCCCCGCGCCGCGCTGGTGCTCCTCCTGTGCGGCCTGGCGGTTCCGGTGTCGCAGGCGCTGTTCGGCATCGGCGCCGCGGTCGCCGCACGGCAGCAGTTCACCGCGATGGCGCGCCTGCAGGCCCGCTTCCTCGACCGCATACGCGGCATCGCCACCATCGTCCTGGCCGGACGCGCCGAGGACGAGGCGCTCCGGCTCGGCGCCGCCGCCGACGAGCTGCGGCGGCGCACCATGCGCGTGCTCCGCGTCGCGTTCCTGTCCTCCGCCGCCCTCGACTGCGCCTTTGCCGTGGCCCTTGTCGTGATCGTCCTGCTGGACGGGCACGCCCTGCTGTCCCGCAGCGCCGCGGGATCCGAGCTCGGCTCGCCGCTTGGCTCCCCGCTTCTGGCGCGCTCCCTGTTCGCACTGATCCTGGTGCCGGAATTCTTCGCGCCCCTGCGCAGCTTCGCGCTCGCCTACCAGGATCGCCTGCAGGCGGCCGGGGCGGCGGAAGCCCTCCTGACGCTGACGCCTCCCGCAGCACCCGGAACGCCCGCACCCGCGGCACTGGCGGTGCCCGCCCGCGCCTCCGCGCCGGTCCGGACCGTCGCCGCGCACGGCCTGACGGTGGCGTTCGAGCAGGTCGGCTTCACCTGGGACGCGTCGCGCGGGCCGGTGCTGGCCGACCTCAGCTTCCGCATCCCGGCGCGGGAAACCGTGGTGCTGGTGGGCCCGTCCGGCAGCGGCAAGTCCACCGTGATCGAGATGCTGCTCGGCTTCGTCGCGCCCGACTCCGGCCGCATCACCCTGAAC
>CAXTOD010000321.1:0-3427 GCA_964245705.1 uncultured Acetobacteraceae bacterium | reverse complement strand
GTCGGTCATACGCGCTTCGCGTCCTCGGCAACGCCGACAGCGCAGGCGTGTTCGCAAGCGAAGCGGAGTGGACCGGATGACCACGATGTACGTCACCTTTGGGGGCGGGCCCTGCGCGCGGTTCGACAGGGCCGATTGATTGCGCGAGCACTTCCAGATCGTGCGCGAGGCCTGGGAAACGTGCGGCTTGCTGGAGGTGACCGGCTTCTTGCTGGGAACGGAGGGCGCGCGGGTTATGGCCATCGCGAGATGCCCATTCCGCGACCGGGCGCCGATGACGGCGGCGCCGGCCAGCGACGGCGTGATGGAGGGCGTCGGACGGTTCACCGGCATCCGACCAAGGCAGGCCAAGGCCGTGCCGTTTTGAGCCGGGTCGGGCACCGGCGCCACGTTCAGGCTCTGCGTGAGACTGGGTGTGGTTTCGATGCACGGCCGCCGGTGCGCTTGCCAAGATCCTGGAGCGAGGCATCGAGGGCATCCACGAGCGCCGAGAAGCTCGCGTCCAACGGCGTGGGCAGCTGGAAGCCGCCGCGCGTCTCGATGTCGGCAAAACCGTGCAACCCGGCCCGCACGATGCGGATAGCATGGATCGCAAGGTCATCCGGCACGCCGTAGCTCCGGACGACAGCGTCAAGCACTCCGACCGCACGTGAGCTCGCGGCCAGGTAGTCGGGCGAGCCGGCTCCGGGAGCCGCCTGCGTCCACGAGTAGAGCCCCGGGTGCGAGACTGCGAACCGGCGGTAGGCATCGGCGACCGCAACCAGGGCCGGCCTGCCGGACCGTGCCAGGGCAGACGCCGTGAGGTCGTCAGCCAGGCGACGGACCGAGAAGGTAGTGACCCGCAGGATCAGGTCGTCGAGGCCCGCCACGTGCTTGTAGAGGCTCGGCGGTGCCACGCCGAGGTCGGCGGCAAGCCGCGCCAAGGTCAGCGCTCCAGGGCCATCGGCATCGACGATGGCCGCCGCGGCTTCCGTGACGATCCCGGGGTCGAGGCGTGCCCTAGGCATCTCCGGACCTGAAGGCACCGTCCGCACGGATCCGTTCCAGGAAACGAGAGACAGCCGGATCGACGACCTCGGGGCGCTCAAGCATCGGTGCGTGGCCGGCGCAGGGCACCTCGACCGTGTCCGCGCTGGTGAAGTTCGATGCCACCCATGCCGCCTCCGCCAGCGGGTCCCTCCAGTCCGGGTCGGCATCGCCCATGACGACGAGGACCGGCGCGTGGACGCGGCCGATCCACGGCGCGACGACAGCATGGTCCGTGCCGCTCGTGGCGCGGAACGCGGCGCACCATGCGGGACGCAACAAGGATGCAGCCTTGATGGCCGCCCGCTCTCCGGCCTTCTCACCGAGGCCCGGCCACAGCTTGGCGGCCTGCGGGCGCCAGATAGAAGGCCCCCACGGCCGTACAAGCGCAGCCTGCAGAAGCCGGCGCATCGCCTTGCCCGTGCCGCTGTGCAGAAAATAGCCCAGGAGGACGAGACCGGCGACCTGCTCGGGGCGGCAGCCCGCGGCGATGACGGCAGCTGCGGCTGAGAACGAGGCGCCGGCCAGCACGGCCGAACCCCCGCCGAGGGCTTCGATCACCGTCAGGAAGTCGTCCGCGGTGGCTACGTCACCGCAGCGGCCGAAGTGCGCCGTGCTGTCGCCATGTCCGCGCAGGTCGACTCTTGCCACACGAAACCCGCGGGCCACGAGGTACTCGGCGAGGGGTGCGAACGCGTCGCGGGTGTCGCCCACGCCGGGCAAGCAGATGACGAGAGGCCCAAGCCCCTCGGCTTCCACCGCAAGCGTGCCGCTGTCGGTGTCAACATGGCTAATGCACATAGCTTTCCAGCTATGCACCATAGCTAGACACGTCAAGAGCAGAGGTCAATCCAGTGCCTTGGTGCCATCGTCGACAGGTTCAGGGCAGCACGTGCAGACGGTACGTCTCAGGCGGGAAGCCGGTGGCGCGTCGCACGTGGCGGGCCAGGTGGCTGGGATGGGCGAAGCCGGCCTCACGTGCGATCTCGCCGACCGGCCGATCGGTCCGCGCCAACAGGTCCAGCGCACCGTCCGCCCGGCACTTGAGGAGGAAGGCGTTTGGCGCATACCCGGTCGCCACCTTGAACGACCTCGCGAAGTGGTAGCGGCTCAGCCCGGCCTCGTGAGCCAAGTCCGCCAGGCTCGGCCGGCCACGGGCCGGGTCACGGCAGCGTTCCATCACCCGCCGCAGCGTCGCGCCGGTTAAGCCGACGGAACGGCGCCGGGTCGCAGGAACCGGCGGCGCGACGAGATGCTCGGCGACACGCTCGACGGCGGTCCGGAAGGCAACCCCGGAGCCACCGGCCGCTGCCTGGAACAACAGTCGCGCGAGCCCCGCATCGTCCTCGTTGAGCCGCGGCCCGAGCGCGAGCCGCCGCGCGTCAAGCCCGGCCCGTGACGCGGCGGCGGCGACCTCCCGCCAGCTGACGCGCAGCATCAGCACCGAGCAGCGCCCCGAGATCTCCAAGCGGCACAGACAGGATGGAGGCAGGACCGACACGGAGCCGGGCCGGGGCGTATCCGACCAGAAGCGTCCGTCCACGCGGCCGCTGACGCGGTGGGCGCCGGTCAAGTTGACGAGCAGGCCGACCTCGTCCTGGTGCTCGATCGAGACGGACATGTCGTCGTGACGGACGCGCTTCAGGAAAGCGTCGCCCCTCACGCGCGCGCCGAGGTTGAAGGACAGGTCTAGCAGCCCGGTCATCCCGCGGACATTGCCACCCGGCTCGGCTGAGCGGAAGTCGAGACGAAAATGGTAGCAAAATCGTGCTCCCAGGGGGGGCGCGCAGCTTTCGCGCGTCGTGCATGCCAGGATCAGCCAAGGAGGTCACGGATGGGCAGGTGCCTTCGAGGACGGCAGCCCAAACCCACGCCACAGCCGCACCGACCGCAACAGCCCTACGGACAAGCGAGACACCATCCCCGGTCGGCAGGAAAGTCTTTTCGTCGAGACCGCCCTTCAGGCGATCCTGATACCGGACCCTTTCGCATGGAGTCCCAGAGCTGGGGACGATCATAGGATCGCAAGGCCCATGCAGGGAATGATGACCGCCCGGTTGTCGCGTGATCGACCGGCCCAGGTCGGGACCGCCGCCGCGGACGAGGGTGGTTGACGTGCCCGGACCGAGCTTCGCCACAGCACCCCGTGTCTATGTTTGAACGCCCGAGTGTCAAACGGCGTACAAAATTGACCCCATCGGCGCCGAATATTGACCCCTTCCGGCGACTCTGTCAGCTCTCGCGCCAGCGTTTTGATCCTTGGTGTGGCGGCGCGGCAGTCACGCGTTCTGCATGATGCCGAGTGTAAGTCGGGCGCCTCTTGCGAAGCGGACACGGCGGGAGGAGGCGGACCCTCAGGCAGGTCCCGTCGACATGCCAGCTGGTCCCGCAGCCGCGCCGC
>CAXTOD010000320.1:0-3481 GCA_964245705.1 uncultured Acetobacteraceae bacterium | reverse complement strand
GCTCGGAGATGCGCAGGCCCGTCGCATACAGCAGCTCCAGCGCGGCGAGCGCCACCTTCTGCCGCCGGGGCGGCAGGCCGGCGCCGGGGCCTGCTGCGGCGAGCAGCGCCGACACCTCCGCCTCGCCGAGGAACCGCGGCAGGGTCCGCCCGGTCCGCGGCGCCTCCACCCGGACCGTCGGGTCGTCCGGCCGCACGCCCTCGCGCGCCAGGAAGCGGTGGAACTGGCGCAAACAGGACAGGCGGCGCGACGCGGTGCGCGCCGACAGGCCGAACCGGGCCAGCTGCGCCATGTAGCCGGACAGGGTATCCGCGTCGGCGGCGTGCGCCGCCCCGCCCGCGGGGGCAGCGAAGGCAGCGAAGTCGGCCAGGTCCGCAGCGTAGGCCTTCAGCGTGTTCGGCGCCGCACCCCGCTCGGCCGCGAGCATCTCCAGGAAGGCCTCGCGGTGGCGCAGGGCCGACATCGGGCGGTATCCGGAACGGTGCGGTCAGACCGCGCCGATCAGGCCGGGGCCAGCTTGTCGTTCGGCACGGTCTGGTGCACCGGGTGGACCGGCGCGCGCGGCGGAAAGGCGCCCAGCGACAGGAAGCCGCCCGCCAGCACGACCGCCACGAGCCCGAACACGATGGCAAGGATCCGGCGCATCTCGCCTCCATTCAGGACTGGTTGCCGCCGGGCCGCACCGGGGGCGCGGCATGGCTGCTGTCCTGCCTCTATGTTAGCTTGAGTTCCATGTCACGCTCCGCCGACAGGTCCCAGCACGCCGAGGCGGCGGAACGCGTGCGGACGTCCGGAGCCGAACAGCGCTCGGTGGTGCTGGTCGGGCTGATGGGGGCCGGCAAGACCACGGTGGGCCGCAGGCTCGCGGCACGGCTCGGCATCCCGTTCCGCGACGCCGACGCCGAGGTCGAGCGGGCGGCCGGGATCACGATCGCCGAGCTGTTCGCCCGTTACGGCGAGGCCGAGTTCCGGCGCGGCGAGCAGGGCGTGATACGCCGCCTGCTGTCCGGGCCGCCGATCGTGCTGGCGACCGGAGGCGGCGCCTTCATGGATGAGGCCACGCGGGCCACAGTACGAAGGCAGGCGGTTTCGCTCTGGCTGCGCTGTCCGCTCGACGTGCTGGAACGGCGGGTGAGCGGCAGGCAGCACCGGCCGTTGCTGCGTGAGGGCCGGCCGCGCGACATCCTGTCGGCGCTGATGACGCGCCGTCATCCCATCTATGCGGAGGCGGACCTGGTGGTGGACTGCAGCGAGAACAGCGTCGACCACACCACCGACCAGGCGCTCGATGCCCTGCTCCGGCACGTCCCGCCGCAGCGCCTGCCGGTGGCGCTGTCGCACGACCGCTACGAGGTGGTGATCGGCACGGAACTGGTGCGTCGCGCCGGAGCGCTGCTGTCCCCGGTGCTGCCGCAGAAGCGCGCGGTGGTGGTGACGGACGAGACCGTGGCGCCGCTGCACCTGCCGGCACTGCTGGCAGCCCTGGCCGAGACCAGCATCGAGGCCGCCCCGATCGTGGTGCCGCCGGGCGAAGCGTCCAAGAGCCTCGCCGGCTACGGCCGGCTCGCCGAGGCGATGCTGGCGCTGGGCGTGGAACGGCGCACGGCGGTGATCGCGCTCGGCGGCGGCGTGGTCGGCGACCTGGCCGGGTTCGCCGCCGCGACCGTGCTGCGCGGGATGCCTCTGGTACAGGTCCCGACCACCCTGCTGGCCCAGGTCGACTCGAGCGTCGGGGGCAAGACCGGGATCAACGCGGCCGTGGGAAAGAACCTGATCGGCGCGTTCCACCAGCCGGTCGCGGTGCTGGCCGACACGGACATGCTGAGGACGCTGCCGCTGCGCGAGCTGCGCGCGGGCTACGCGGAGATCGTCAAGGCCGGGCTGATCGGCGACCCGGCGCTGTTCGAGTGGTGCGAGTCGAACGGGGCAGCACTCCTGGCCGGCGACGCGGTCGTGCAGGCCGAGGCGGTGCGGCGGGCCTGTGCGTTCAAGGCCGCCGTGGTGGGCGAGGACGAGCGCGAGCAGATGACGAACGGACGCGCCCTGCTCAACCTCGGCCACACCTTCGGCCACGCTCTGGAAGCCGAGATGGGCTACGACAACAGCCTTCTGCACGGCGAGGCGGTAGGAATCGGCCTGAGGCTGGCGTTCCGGCTGTCGGTCCGGCTCGGCCTGTGTCCGGCGGCGGACGCGGAACGGGTCACGCTTCACCTGCAACGGATGGGAATGAAGGCCAGGATCGGCGACTGCGGCCGGCCGGTCGCTGCCGACGCGCTGGTGGCGCACATGCGGCGGGACAAGAAGATGCGCGACGGCCGGCTGGCGTTCGTGCTGGTGCGGGGAATCGGGCAGGCGTTCACCAGCACGGAGGTGGCGCCCGACGCGGTGCTGGCGCTGCTGGCCGAGGAAGGCGCGGGGTAACGGCCGCATGCCCTTCTGCCTGAACCAGCTGTAACTTAACGGCCACAACATTGCTCACGGTTTCGTGTTTCCGTTGAAGCGCAACGTTCGCGCCTTGCTGTAAGAGTCAGCAGGAACGGCGGTTTCCACCAGGATCGTTACGTTGTTCGCCAGAACTGTGTCTTCGCGACCACAGCCATCGGATCGAATGCGCAGGGAGGGGCGGAGCACCCTCTCCAACCGCAACCGAAGGAACTATACGGTGCTTACGCATCCCGATGAGCCTGTGCCGCCGATGGTTGGCGGCCGGTCGAACGGATCCTAGAAGGACGAGACAATGCGTCTGCGCACGGCACTCCTCGCAACAACTCTTCTGGCGGCCGGTTCCGCCACGGCATTGGCTCAGCCGGTGGTCGGTCCCTATGTCAGCCTGGGCTCGGGCTACAACATCCGGCAGACCCAGGGTGCGCACTACGCCCCGGGCGCGGTAGCTGACGGCCGCACCGGCGACTACACGATCTTCGGCGGCGGCAACAACATCAGCAAGTCCGGGTTCCGCTTCGGCGACGGCTTCAACGGCGAAGGGTCGGTCGGCTACGGCCTGGCCAACGGGTTCCGCGCCGAGCTCGAGGGTGCCTACTACAACAACAACGTGAACCACCGCTCGAACACCCCGGTCCCGGGCGTGACCAGCGGCCATGCCGAAAGCTACGGCGTGCTGGTGAACGCGCTGTACGACGTAGACCTGGGCCGCTTCGGCCTGGCCCTGCCGGTGACCCCGTATGTCGGCGTCGGCGCCGGCTACCTGTGGAACCACCTGTCGCCGTTCACCACCACCTACGCCAACGGCAACATCGACCGCACCGGCGGCACCAACGGCTCCTTCGCCTATCAGGGCATCGTCGGCGTCGCCTACAACATCGTTCCGGTCCCGGGCCTGGCGGTCACCGCCGAGTACCGCTTCCTTGGCCAGCTGGACCAGGACGCCTACCAGTCCACCTCCTACACCGTGCGCGGCATCCACAAGGGCAATGCCGACTTCAACGACCAGTTCAACCACAGCTTCATGCTGGGCCTGCGC
>CAXTOD010000319.1:1171-3488 GCA_964245705.1 uncultured Acetobacteraceae bacterium | reverse complement strand
CGGACGTTCAACGCCGCCCTCGCCCGCGTGCTGCGCGGCCTGGTCCGCGGCCCGCGCCTCGCGCCGGCGGCCTGACCCGATGATCCTGATCGGTCCGACCCTCGGGCGCTACTTCGCCGCCCGCTTCGCCCGCACGGTGCTCGGCGTGTTCGTGACGGTGTTCGCGCTGGTCTACACGCTCGACGTCGTGGAGCTGCTGCGCCGGGCCGGCGGCGACCTGCTGGTGCTGAGCCGGCCGGGGGCCGGCACCACCATGCGCGTGCTGCTGCGGCACCCGCAGATGGCACGCCGGGTGCCGGTCGAGGCCTGAGCGATGGCGGACAGGACCGAGCGGGCGGCCTCGATGCTGCCCCAGGACGCGGTGCCTCAGGACGTGCTGCCTCAGGACGCGCTGGCCCAGGACGCGCCCAAGCAGGCGTTGTCCAGGGAGGCGATGGCCAAGCAGGCGCTGGCCAGGCAGGCGCTGCCCAAGCTGCTGATCGTGGAGGACGACGAGGGGCTGTGCCGGCAGTATCGCTGGGCGTTCCCGGAGTTCCAGCTGCTGTTCGCAGGCTCCCGCCCGGCGGCCCTTGCGATCGCGGCGCGGGAGCGGCCGCCGGTGGTGCTGATGGATCTCGGGCTGCCGCCGGATCCGGACGGGGTCAGCGAGGGCTTCGCCACCCTGGACGCGGTGCTGGCGGCGACGCCGCACGTGAAGGTGGTGGTGGCGACCAGCCACGGCGACCGGGAGCACGCGCTGCGCGCGATCGCGGCGGGCGCGTACGATTTCTGCGAGAAGTCGGAGGAGATCGAGCTGCTGCGCAGCGTGACGGCGCGGGCGCTGCGGCTGTCCGACCTCGAGGCGGAGAACCGCCGCCTGTCGGAAGCGGTGCAGCCTGGAGCGGTGCGCCGCATCGTCACCCGCGATCCCGGCATGCTCAAGGTGTGCCGCGACGTCGAGCGGCTGGCGGGGGCGCACGTGACCGTGCTGCTGGCCGGCGAAAGCGGCACCGGCAAGGAGGCGCTGGCGCTGGCGCTGCACGAGCTGGGGCCACGCGCGCGCGGGCCGTTCGTCGCCATCAACTGCGGCGCCATCCCCGAGGCGCTGCTGGAAAGCGAGCTGTTCGGCCACGAGCGCGGCGCCTTCACAGGTGCTGTGGCGCGCAGCATCGGCAAGATCGAGAGCGCGCAGAAGGGCACGCTGTTCCTGGACGAGATCGGCGACCTGCCGCTGCCGCTGCAGGTCAAGCTGCTTCGCTTCCTGCAGGAACAGGTGATCGAGCGCATCGGCGGGCGCACCACCATTCCGGTGGACGTGCGGGTGGTGTCGGCGACCAACCAGGGGCTTGACGGGCTGGTGGCGGCGGGGCGTTTCCGCGCCGATCTGTTCTACCGCCTCAACCCGGTCACGGTGCGCATCCCGGCGCTGCGGGAACGGCCGGGCGACGCGCTGCTGCTGGCCCGGTTCTTCCTCGGCCGGTTCAAGGCGGAGTTCAACCGCAGCCTGCGCGGCTTCAGCGCGGCGGCCAGTGCGGCGATCGAGGCGCATAACTGGCCCGGCAACGTGCGCGAGCTGGAGAACCGGGTGAAGCGCGGCGTGCTGATGGCCGACGGGCCGCTGGTCGACGCGGCGGACCTGGAGCTGCTGCCGGCGGACAACGAGCCGTGGCCCGACCTGCGCACGGTGCGGCTGCAGGCCGAGCGGGTCGCCCTGGCGCGGGCGCTGGCCCGCGGCGACGGCAACCTGTCGGTGACCGCACGCCTGCTCGGGATCAGCCGCCCGACCCTCTACGACCTGCTGGACACGCACGGGCTGTCGCGTTCGGCCGCGGAGCCGCGCGACGCCTCGTCCAGGTCCACAACACCGGATCCGAACCCATGCGACGCTCCTCCCTCCTGACGGCCTCGGCAGCGCTGGTCCTCGCCGGCGCCGGATCGGTCGGCTGGATCGCCCTGCACCGGGGCGACCCGATGGCGCAGGCGCGGCTGCTGACGCAGCGACAGGACCTGCACGGCGCGGAACTGGTGCTGCGCAACCTGCTGCGCCACCATCCGGAGCGCGCCGACGCCCATCTGCGGCTGGCGCAGCTGCAGCTGCGCCTGGGCGATGCGGTGGCGGCCGAGCACGAGCTGCGACAGGCGCTGGCACACGGCGCGGACGAGCACGCGGTGCGCCCGCTGCTGGCGCAGGCGCTGGTGGCGCAGGACCACGGCGACGCGGTGCTTCGAGGGTTCAACGCCGACGGGCTGGATCCCGAACAGGCGGCCGGGCTGCACATGGCGCGCGCGCTGGCGGCGCTGGCGGCGAAGCAGCCGAGCCTGGCGCGGACCGAGGCGG
>CAXTOD010000319.1:0-1161 GCA_964245705.1 uncultured Acetobacteraceae bacterium | reverse complement strand
TGCCGCACAGCAGGCGGCGCCGCATTCAGTCGACGCCGCGCTGAACGGGGCGCGCGTGGCGGCGGCGACCGGTGACCTGGACGGGGCCGAACGGCTGGTGGACCGGGCGCTGGCGATCGATCCGCATTCGGGTGCCGCCATGACGCTGCGCGGGCAGATCCTGGCGCAGCGCGGCGACCGGGCCGGCGCGGTCGCGGCCTACGGCGCGGTGCTGTCCGATCCGCTGCTGGGCCGGGGCGAGCTCCTGTCGGCGCGGCTGGCGCGGGCCCAGCTGTTCCTGGCCGATGGCAACGATGCCGGGGCGCGGGCGGACGTGGCGCCGGTGCTGAAGGCCTCGCCGCGCAACCCGCTCGCCAACTACATCTCGGCAGTGCTCGACATCCAGGCCGGGCACTGGAAGCAGGCCGACGAGGCGCTGGCGCAGATCGGGCCGGCGCTGGACGGCTTCAAGCGCGGCGACGTGCTGCTGGCGGTCGTCGACGCCAACACGGGCAAGCCCGAAGGCGCGCTGGACGCGGCGGAACGGTTCAACGTGCGCAACCCGGACGACCGCGCCGGCGCCATGCTGCTGGCCAGGCTCTACCTGATGCAGCGGCAGCCGGCGAAGGCGACCGCGCTGCTGACGGGCTGGAACGTTCCGGGACGGACAAGTCCGGAGGTGCTGTCGCTGCTGAGCCAGAGCTACGCGATGAGCGGACAGGCCGGCGCGGCGGACGCCGCCCTGCGCCGGGCAATCGTGCCGAACGATCCGCGCGCCCTGGTCCGGCTGGCGGACGTGGCGGCCCGGGAAGGCGACACCGGGCTTGCCGCCGAGGCGCTGCAGAACGCGCTCGATGCGCCGCCGGCCCGTGCGGGGGCGGCAGCAACGCCGTCCGGTGCCGCTTCCGGTCCCGCCACCGCGATGCCGTCGCGAGGCGACACCGCGGCGGCGCTGGTGGTCACCCTGCTCAGGGCCGGGCAGACGGATCGTGCCGCCGCCGCCCTGACGCGGCTGCGGCAGATGCCGGGCGAGGCGGAGCGGAGCGACCTGCTCGACGGCCGGATCAGGCTGGCGGAGTTCGACCTGGCCGGGGCGCGGGCCGCCTTCGACCGGGCGCATGCGCGCGATCCTGGGTCGCGGGACGCGCTGGTCGCCCTGACAAATGTTATGCAGATGCAGGG
>CAXTOD010000318.1:0-3504 GCA_964245705.1 uncultured Acetobacteraceae bacterium | reverse complement strand
CCACGCCTCGGCCAGGCGTGCCAGGTCCGTGACGGCGGAGGCCTGCAACGCGGCCAGGCCGGACACGCGCAGGGCATGCTCCGCATCGGCAAGTGACGGGGCCAGCGCCAGGGCATCCTGCGCCGCCGCCTGCGCGTCCTGCGGCCGGTCCAGCTTCAGCAGGGCGCGCGACAGGTGCACCAGCGGCGCCGGGTCGGCGGGCGCCAGCGACGCGGCCGCCTGCAGGGCCAGGACGGCCTCGTCGTATCGCATCGCGGCGTGCAGGGTGATGCCATGCCACAGGGCCGCGAGCGGGTCCTGCGGCGCCAGCCGGCGGGCGCGGGCCAGGTAGGGCAGTCCCGTGGCCGACGCGCCGGTTCTCGTCAGGGCCAGGCCGCACATCCGCAGCAGGACCGGATCTGGAGGCAGGTGCGCCAGCAGCGGCACGAGCAGGCTCGCGGCCCCGGCATAGTCGGCCGCTTCGAAGCGTCGAACCGCCTGGTCACGTGCCTGGATGTCCGGGTCCGTCACGAAGCGTCGGCCTGAGGCTGCGCCACCAGGGCGCTTCCGGTGCCCGGCGCGGGGAGCTTGGCTGGGCATCTGACTGGAACGAAACCGGGCATGACGCGGCACTGCATCCGTGTGGACAATCCTTTGGGCAATCTGCTTCATGAGCCATCGCCGCAAAGGAATGACAATATGCCCGTCAAGCTTGCCGCCGTCGGGATCGCCTTGCTGTTCGGCCTTTCCGCCTGCGACACCGGATCCTATACGCCGTCGGCGCACCACGATGCCGAGGCCTCGACCGGAAGCCTGTTGTCCGGCACCGATACCGGCGCCAACGGAAACGGCAACTTCAACGACCCATCGATCCGCTCGAACTACTCCGGGCCGACAGGCAAGTGAGAGGATCGGCCCGTCGAACCACGGCCGATCCTCAGGCCATCAACCCCTTGATCAGCATCGCCTGCGAGGTCGGCAGCTCCACCGCGCGCTCCGGCTTGTCGAGGAGGAACTCGTCGAACGCCTCGCGCACGCCGCCGAGGTAGGAATAGTCGTGGCTGACGATGACGCCGCCCGGCAGCATGCGCGGGTAGAAGAACCGCAGGCAGGCGAGGGTGCCGTCCTTCAGGTCGACGTCCAGGTGCACCAGGGAGAACTTCCGGTCCGCGCAGGACACGTCCTCGCCGGTGAACATGCCCTTGTGGAACACGAGGTTGGGCTGGTCCGACAGGTATGACCGCACCGCCTCCAGCGACGCGGCGTAATGGCCCTGCCGCATCGACCCGCGTTCGGCGCCGTCGGGTTCCGGCAGCCCCTCGAAGGTATCGAACAGGTGCAGCTCGTCGGGCTGCGCGCCGAGGCTGATCAGCTTGGCCGAGCAGCCCTGGAACACGCCGACCTCGGCCATCACGCCCCCGACCGCGGCCTGGGTGCGCGCCAGCGAGTAGATCATGAACGCCTCGTTGCCGCTGAGCAGGCTTTCGCGCTCGCGGCGCACCCGGCGGATCAGCTGCATCGGCGCCGGCTGCTTGTGCCCGCCCAGGATCGCCAGCTCCACCGTCGCCAGCGCGCCCACCGTCAGCCGGCGTACGGCGCGGCTGCGGGCGAACAGGCGATGCACGATGGCTTGCGGCTTGGAGGTGCGGCGGCGGGCGGGGCCGGGACGGGACATCGATAGCAGGACGGCGTCGGAAATCGTCTTCACTCCAGATCAGGCAAGGCGGCAGGCGGCCCCGGGCGGGAAGCGCCGGCAGCCGGCAGAGTTCCGCTCGCTACAACGGATGACCGAAGCGTGTCCCGTTCCGGCCGGCCCATGTCCTGCACGGCGGCCCTTGTCCTCCACGGTGGCCCTTGTCCTCTACGGTGGCCCGTGTCCTACACGATCGTCGCCTCGAACGGCGGATCGAGGTCGGGCCCCTCGATCTCCAGCACCCAAAGGTCGGGATCGCGTCCGACCTGCCGTGCGACATAGGCGTCCGCACCCGCCTGGTCGACCGGGACGGCACCGGTGCCCCGGGTCCAGGCCGCCTCGCCGTCCACGGTGCGCGCCTGGGTCAGCACCACCATGCGGCCGGCGCGGTCGCGCAGCACCACCAGGATGCCGCCCGCGTCGGCGTCGCCGCGTCGCAGCACCATGCGGGACCGGCCGAGCTGGTGCGCGCGGCGCAACGCCGCGCTGGCCCAGATCCCGGCCTTCAGCCGCGCCGCGGTCATGCCGGCGAAGTCCTCACGGAACCGGCTCCGGCTCGGCGGCGAGCGGCACCAGGGCCGCGTCGTAGGCGCCGGGCGTGTCGAGCAGCGCACGCGCGGCGTCGAGGTCGGCATCGGTGCCGATGGCGGCGGGGCAGGCGGCGCGCAGCTCCAGGATCCGCGCCACCGGCAGCGGCGAGCGTGCCGCCCGGCTCTGTATCACCGCGTCGCGCGCGTCGAGGGTGCCAGCGGCCAGGTCCTGCAGCTGCTGGTCCAGCCGCGCCTGGCCGAGGCTCGTGCACACCTGCGGGATCACCCCCAGCCCCTGCAGCGGCCAGCCGAGCGGCGCCAGCACCCGGCTCCAAGTGACGAACAGCTCGCCGCCGTCCGGCAGCTGGGCGATGAACTGCACCAGCCCCTTGCCCAGCGTGGCGCTGCCCACCACCACCGCGCGGCGATGGTCGGCCAGCGCTGCCGCCATGATCTCGGCGGCACTCGCGGTGCGCCCGTCCACCAGCACCACGATCGGCACCCCCTCGGTGAGGTCGCCGCCCTGCACCGCCCACACGTGGTTCGCCTGGGGATCGCGCCCGCGGGCGGTCACCGCCACGCCGTGGTCCAGCACCAGGGCCACCGACGTCACCGCCTGCTGCAGGAAGCCGCCGCGGTTGCCGCGCAGGTCGACGATCAGCCCGTGCAGCGGCCCGCGGGCCCTGGTTCCGGCGCCGCGCTGCATCGCCTGCTCCAGGAACTGGCTCATCTCCTGCGCGGTGTCGGCGGAAAAGCCGGTGATCCGGATCACCACGATGTTGCCGTTGCTGAAGGCGAACACGGTTTCCGGCGGCACCGGCGCGCGCACGACCGGGATCCGCGCCGGCGGATGCCCCGGCGCCGCCACAACCAGGACCACGGTGCTGCCGGGCTCGCCCTGCAGCGCGCTCGCGACCGCGTCCGGATCCTGGCCGCGCACCGGCTCGCCGTCGATCGACAGCAGCCGCATGCCGACCGAGATCCCGGCCGCCCAGGCCGGCCCGTTGGTGTTGACCGACGACACCACCAGCGAGCGGCCCTGCCGAGCCACGCCCAGGCCCGCTTCGGCGGTGCCGCCGGTGCGGGCGGTGCGCTCGGTCTCGGCAGGCGCCGGCGCCACGTAGCGCGAGTACGGGTCGAGGTGGTTGAACAGCTCGTCGAAGAAGCTCTGGATCACCGCCTGCTGGCCGGCGTTGCGGATCGCCGGCGACCCGGCCCAGGCCGCCGCGGCCATGTCCACCGCCAGCCGGGCCCAGCCGGCGGCGTCGTCGGCCGCAGGCGGCGTGCGCTCGAACAGCACGC
>CAXTOD010000317.1:0-3508 GCA_964245705.1 uncultured Acetobacteraceae bacterium | reverse complement strand
CCGCTACGCTCCACCCGCCGAGCCCGGCCGCGAAGCCTGCCCGCACGCCGACCCTGTCCACGAACCACCCGGCCGCCACCAGCGTCAACGCGACCGAGGCCTGGAACGCGGTGGTCATGGCGCCGTAGTCGCCGCTGCGCCAGCCCAGCAGCCGGTCCAGCACCGGCTTGAGCAGGGCGATCACCTGCCGGTCCGCGTAGCTGATGATCGACGCCGCGAACAGCAGCGCGAGCAGCACCGGACGAAGGTTCCGCCCGGCCGCGCTCCGCACCGGCTCCGGGACGGGCAGGTCAGAAGTCCTTGTGCAGGGTGAAGCCGGCATAGCGCCCGTTGTCGCGCGGCACGTCGCGGATCACCCCGCCGAGGTTCCCGAACGCCAGCAGGTTCGCGTAGTGCGTGTTCAGCACGTTCTTGACCACAGCGGTCACGCTCCAGCGCCGCGCGTGGTCGATCAGCGACGCGCTGACGTCCCAGATGCCGTACGTGTCCTGGATCGTGTCCGGCGTCTCGGTCAGCGAGTACTGCGTGCGCGTCTGCCAGTCGTAGTCCGAGCCCACGTCGAGGTCGAAGTTCTCCGACAGGTTCATGAGGTAGTCGCCGCGCAGGTCGAGCTTCCAGCGCGGTGCGAACGGCAGCGGCTCGCCGTTGACGTTGCTGCTGAGCGGCGACCCGGCGGGAATGTTGAACTGGTCCACGTGCGCGTCGAGATAGGCGCCCACCACGGCGAGGTTGAGGTTGCGGATCGGCCGCGTGCTCAGGTTGAACTCCACCCCCTGCGTCGACACGCTGCCGGCGTTGATCAGCCGCGTCACCAGCGCGCCGCCCACGCTGTCGAGGAAGTTCGCCTGGTAGTTGCTGAAGTCGCTGATGAACGCTGCCAGGTCCAGCGTCACCCGGCGTCGCAGCAGCTGCGACTTCAGCCCGATCTCGTAGGTGTTGTTGGTTTCCGGCTTCAGCGCGTCGGTGTCGGTCGCCTGCATGTTGAAGAACACGTTGTACGCCGGCCCCTTGTAGCCGCGCGAGTACGTGAAGTACGTCATCGCGTCCGGCCCGAGGTCGTACTGCAGCCCGATGCGGTCGACGTAGCCGTTCTCCGCCGTCGAGCCGCTGCTGCTGAACGACGGCCGCACCCCGGTGATCGCGACCGGGCTGCTCGACACGCGGTCGAAGTCGTATCCCAGGTCGTCGCGCAGCACCCGCAGCCCCAGGATCACGTGCAGCGACTTCGTCAGGTTGACGTTGCCCTCGCCGAAGATCGCGCAGTTGTTCTCCACCGTCCCGTAGCTGGCGAGCCCGAGATTGGTCAGCGTGCCCCGCCCGGCCACCTGCGTCACCTGCCGCCCGTAATCCTCGTCGTCCTCGTCATGGAGGTAGTACAGCCCTGCCACGTAGTCGAAGAATTGTCCCTTCGGCGACGCAATCCGCACCTCCTGCGACGCCTGGTAGAAGTCGAGGTTGCCCTGGTCCCTGACCGCCGGCAGCCCGGTCGCCACCTGCCCGAGCTGGTCGTAGTCCTGGTGCTGCGTGTTCTGCCAGCGCCGGTAGGCGGTGACGGAGGTCAGGGTGTAGCCGGCCCCCAGCTTCTGGTCGACGGTGACCGACGCACCGCCGTTGTCGTCCTCGACCCGGCTGCGCAGGTCCTGGTTGATGGTGGTGTTGTCGTTCGATGGCACGATGCCCGACCGCGCCAGCGCGTTCGCGACCGGCCGGCTGTTGGTAATCAGATCGGTCGGGAACGCTTCCTGCTGCGTCGACACGAACACCCCGTTCGGCGCCGTGTTGGTGGAGCGCAGGTAGTCCAGCCCCAGCGTGACGCGCGTCCCGTCGGCCGGCGTCCAGGCGAGCTTGGTGCGCACCCCGTCATGGCGGTAGCCGTTCACCGTCTTGTCGTTCAGCGCGTCCGAAACGTTGCCGTCATAGCCGCTGACCAGCGCGTCCAGAACCCCGGTGAGCTGTCCCGGCACCAGCGTGCCGGACACCCCCGCCTTGAGCCGGTATTCGGTGTCGGAGAAGTACGACGTGTCGGTATAGGCGTGGAACGCGACGGTCGGCTGCGTGGTGACGATGTTGACCACGCCGGCCGACGCGTTCTTGCCGAACAGCGTGCCCTGCGGCCCGCTCAGCACCTCGATGTGGTCGATGTCGAACAGGTCCAGCGTCGCCTGTCCCGAGCGCGCCAGCACCACCCCGTCGAGCACGGTGGACACGGACGGCTCCACCCCCGGCGAGGTCGAGATGGTGCCGATCCCGCGTATGAACACCGCCTGGTCCTTGTTCGAGGTGGCGTTGCGGAAGTTGGCACTCGGCACCTTCTGCAGCATGTCCTGCAGGTTGGTCAGGTTGTCGCGCGCCGCCTGCTTGCCGGTGATCACCGACACCGACACCGGCACCTTCTGCAGCGGCTCGGCCCGGCGCCGCGCCGTCACCGTCACCTGCTCCGGCCCGGACGCTTCCGCCCCGACCTGCGGCGGCGCCGACGTCGCCGGGACCCCCTGCGCCAGGCCCGCCACCGGAACAAGAACGGTGCCCAGCAGCAGCACACGCCTGAAGTACGAAAGCATGGTGTCGTCCATCCCGAGCCGCGACGTTTCCCCGTCGGCGCCCCGCATATGCAACGTTTCTGCTGATGTCAAAGCGGAACACTCAAAACAACGCCGCTCAATCGTGGTATGATCGCCCGTGCCCCGCAGCGTCCCCGTCCCGTGCCGGTACCAGCCGCCCGACCACGGCCGTCGCGACCGCGTTGCCCAGCACGCTGGTTGCCGTGCGCCCCATGTCCAGAACGTGGTCGATCCCCAGGATCAGCAGCAGCCCTGCCTCCGGCAGCCCGAACGCCGGCAGCCCCGCCGCCAGCGCCACCACCGCCGCACGCGGCACCCCCGCCGTTCCCTTCGATGTCGCCAGCAGCACCAGCAGCATCCCGACCTGCTGTCCCGCCCCCAGCCGGATCCCGTAGGCCTGCGCGACGAACAGCGCCGCGAACGCCTGGAACAGCATGGAGCCGTCCAGGTTGAACGCGTATCCCAGCGGCAGCACCAGCCCGACCAGCCGCGGCGCCACCCCGAAGCGTTCCAGTGCCGCCACGGTCTGCGGGAACACCGCCTCGCTGCTCGCGGTCGCGAACCCCAGCAGCAGCTGCGGCGCCATCACACGCAGCAGCACCCACATCCGCCGCCGGAGCACCATGTAGCCCGCCCCGACCAGCAGTCCCCACAGCACCAGCATGGCCGCATAGAACCCGCCGACCAGCCGCGCGTAGCCGCCGGCCATCGCCATCCCGCCGCGCCCGAAGCTTCCCAGCAGGGCGGCGAACACCGCCACCGGCGCCAGCCGCATCACCATCGCGGTCAGAAGCAGCATCGCCTCCGCCAGGTCCGACAGGGCGGTCCGCATCCGCGCCGACGCTTCTTCCGGCAACGCCGACACCGCCGTCCCGAACAACGCCGCGAACACCACGACCTGCACCACGTCGTTGCGCGCCATCGCGTCGACCACGCTGTCCGGCACC
>CAXTOD010000316.1:2889-3508 GCA_964245705.1 uncultured Acetobacteraceae bacterium | reverse complement strand
CGCTGGACTGCCCGATCTGCGACCAGGGCGGCCAGTGCGACCTGCAGGACCAGGCTTTCTCCTACGGCTCCGACCATTCGCGCTATGCCGAAAGCAAGCGCGCGGTGCAGGACAAGTACCTGGGCCCGCTGGTCAAGACGGTGATGACGCGCTGCATCCTGTGCACGCGCTGCGTCCGCTTCGCTTCCGAGGTGGCCGGCGTGTCCGAGCTTGGCGCCACCTCGCGCGGCGAGAACATGGAGATCACTACCTATGTCGAAAAGGCGCTGACCACCGAGCTGTCCGGCAACATGATCGACATCTGCCCGGTGGGCGCGCTCACCTCCCGGCCCGGCGCCTTTTCCGTCCGCCCCTGGGAGCTGAAGAAGACCGACGGCATCGACGTGCTCGACGCCACCGGCACCAACATCAGCGTGCAGGCGCGCGGGCCCGAGGTGCTGCGCATCCAGCCGCGCACCAACGACGAGGTGAACGAGGAGTGGATGGCCGACAAGGGCCGCTTCTCGCTCGACGGGCTGCGCCGGCGCCGGCTGGACCGGCCGTGGCTGCGCGTGCGTGGCAAGCTGCAGCCGGTGAGCTGGCAGGACGCGTTCGTGGCGATCGCGCGCCGGCTCGAGGG
>CAXTOD010000316.1:0-2879 GCA_964245705.1 uncultured Acetobacteraceae bacterium | reverse complement strand
GGCGTGCGCGGCGAGCGCGTCGGCGCGATCGCCGGCGACCTGTGCGATGCCGAAAGCATGGTGGCGCTCAAGGACCTGATGACGGCGCTGGGCTCCGCCAACCTGGACTGCCGCCAGGACGGCGCGCAATACGACGCCAGCCGGCGCGAGTTCTACACCTTCAACACCGGCATCGCCGGCATCGAGGAAGCCGACGCGCTGCTGCTGGTCGGCTGCAACCCGCGCCGCGAGTCGCCGGTGATCAACGCCCGGATCCGCAAGCGCTGGCTCGCCGGCAGCTTTCCCGTTGCCGCCCTCGGTGCCGAAGGCCCCGACCTCACCTATCCGGTGGACCTGCTCGGGGACCGGCCGTCCGTGCTGGCCGGGCTGCTCGACGGCAGCGTGAGTTTCGCGGACGCGCTCAAGGGGGCCAAGCGGCCGATGATCGTGGTTGGCGCCGCGGCGCTGGCGCGTGACGACGGTGCTGCGGTGCTGGCCGCCGCCTGGGCCCTCGCCAGGGAGGTCGGCGCGCTGCTGCCCGACTGGCACGGCTTCAACGTGCTGCACCATGCGGCCGCGCGCGTCGGCGGGCTCGACCTCGGCTTCGTGCCGCGGGCCGGCAGCCGCTCGGTCGCCGGCATGATGAGTGGCGGCGTGGACGTGCTGTGGCTGCTGGGCGCCGACGAGATCGGCCCGGGACGCATTGGCCCCGACACCTTCGTGATCTACCAGGGCCATCACGGCGACGCGGGTGCCGCACGCGCCGACGTGATCCTGCCTGGCGCGGCCTACACCGAGAAGCCCGGCACCTACGTGAACACCGAGGGGCGGGTGCAGATCGCGTTCCAGTCGGTGTTCCCGCCCGGCGAGGCGCGGGAGGACTGGCGCATCCTGCGCGCGTTCTCCGAAGTGGTCAGGCACAAGCTGCCCTATGACGATCTGTCGGCGATCCGCCGCCGCCTGACCGAGGTGAACCCGGTGTTCGGCCGGCAGGGGCTGCCGCGGTTCGGCGCTACCGACCTGTCCGGCCCTGCCGGCGATCCGTCGGCGCTCGGCTCCACCGCGTTCGGCCACGTGGTCCACGATTACTACCAGACCAACGCCATCAGCCGCGCCAGCCCGACCATGGCGGAATGCTCGCGCATCTATGCGCAGCCGGTCGTGCAGGCGGCGGAGTAGGGGCACGTGGACCACTTCTTCCTGCACACCGCGTTCGGCCTGCTCCTGCTGACCGCAGGGGAGTGCCTCGCCGTCCTGGTGCCGCTGCTGATGGCGGTGGCCTACCTGGTCTACGGCGAGCGCAAGGTGCTGGGCGCCATGCAGCTGCGCAAGGGTCCCAACGTGGTTGGCCCGTTCGGGCTGCTGCAGACCTTCGCCGACGCCATCAAGATGCTGACCAAGGAGACGGTGATCCCGGCTGGCGCCAACCGGGCGCTCTACCTGCTGGCGCCGTTCCTGACCTTCGTGCTGGCGATGATCGCCTGGGCGGTGATTCCGACCAACAACGGCTGGGCGATCGCCAACATCAACGTCGGCGTGCTCTACCTGTTTGCGGTGTCCTCGCTCGGCGTCTACGGCATCCTGATTGCCGGATGGGCCTCCAACTCCAAGTATGCCTTCATGGGCGGCCTGCGCTCGGCGGCACAGATGGTCTCCTACGAGGTCTCGCTGGGCCTGGTGATCGTCTCCATTCTGCTGATCGTGGGCTCCCTGAACCTGAACGACATCATCCTGGCGCAGCGCCACGTCTGGTTCTGCCTGCCGATGCTGCCGATGTTCGTGGTGTTCTTCATCTCGGCCCTGGCAGAGACCAACCGCGCACCGTTCGACCTGCCGGAAGGCGAGAGCGAGCTGGTGGCCGGGTTCTTCGTCGAGTACAGCTCGCTCGCCTTCGGGCTGTTCTTCCTCGGCGAGTACATGAACATGATCCTGATGTCGGCGATGACCAGCATCCTGTTCCTCGGCGGCTGGCTGGCGCCGTTCAACGTCGCCCCCTTCACCTGGCTGCCCGGGCCGATCTGGCTGATCCTGAAGATCGTGTTCGTGCTGTTCATGTTCATCTGGGTGCGTGCGACCTTCCCGCGCTACCGCTACGACCAGCTGATGCGTCTCGGCTGGAAGATCTTCCTGCCGTTCTCGCTGGTCTGGATGGTCCTGACCGCGGGCTTCCTCATGGCGACCGGGCTGCTGCCCGGCCTGCCTGCTCATGGTGTTGGCTGATGGCCCTGCTCGACCGGACCGCGCGCTCCTTCCTTCTCACCGAGCTGATTGGCGGCCTCGGCGTCACGCTGCGCGCCATGTTCACGCCCAAGGCCACCATCAACTATCCGCACGAGAAGGCGCATTACAGCCCGCGCTTCAAGGGCGAGCACGCGCTGCGCCGCTATCCCAACGGCGAGGAGCGTTGCATCGCCTGCAAGCTGTGCGAGGCGGTGTGCCCGGCGCTGGCCATCACCATCGAGGCCGAGCCGCGCGAGGACGGGTCCAGGCGGACCACGCGCTACGACATCGACATGACCAAGTGCATCTATTGCGGCCTGTGCGAGGAGTCCTGCCCGGTGGACGCGATCGTCGAGGGGCCGAACTACGAGTTCGCCACCGAGACGCGCGAGGAGCTGATGTACAACAAGGACAAGCTGCTCGCGAACGGCGACCGTTGGGAAACCGTGCTCGCGCGCCGGCTCGAGCAGGACGCGCCCTACCGCTGACCGGAGAAGGCAGGATGATAACGGAATTCGCCTTCTACTTGTTCGCCGTCGTGCTGGTGCTGTCCGGCGTCATGGTGGTGAGCGCCCGCAACCCCGTGCACTCGGTGCTGTTCCTGATCCTCGGCTTCTTCAACGCTGCCGGGCTGTTCCTGATCGCCGGCGCCGAGTTCCTGGCGATGATCCTGGTGATCG
>CAXTOD010000315.1:0-3511 GCA_964245705.1 uncultured Acetobacteraceae bacterium | reverse complement strand
CTTGCGGCCGGCGCGCTGCTGGGGGCGCTGGTGCCGCAGTCGGAGCGCGAGGAGGCGGCGCTGGGGCAGCTGGCGGGCCAGGCCCGGGAGGGCGCGCGCAGCCTGGCGCAGACGGCGGTCGATAGCGGGGCGCACGTGGCGCAGGCGGTGCTCGACAAGGGCCGCGACAGCGTGGCGGCGCACGGGCTGGACGGGAGTGCGAGTCCCGGCCGCCTCGTGGACGACGCCCTGAGCGGCACCCTGTCAGGCAGCGCCAAGCAGGTCGCCGAGGAGCTGCTCGACGCCAGCGAAAGCGCGATCCGCAAGGAGCTGGGACAGCCGGGCGAACCGAAGCCGGCTGCTTCCTGAAGCGGCGGGCGGGGCGCGGTCGCCGCCACGGGGCATGTGGCGGCGTCCAGGCGATCTTGTCTTCCCTGGCCGGGCCGGGAACCGTATGGTCGGAATGGCCGGCCGGTGCCGCTGCGATCCCGGGCACGGTCGACGATCAGCCGCTGACGTCGCGGCCGGGGATCGCGTATAGGTTGTGGATGACCGTGTCGTCGCCATGAGCCGCTACCTCGTCCGCCGCGCCA
This sequence comes from uncultured Acetobacteraceae bacterium, assembly GCA_964245705.1. Taxonomy (GTDB): domain Bacteria; phylum Pseudomonadota; class Alphaproteobacteria; order Acetobacterales; family Acetobacteraceae; genus Lichenicola. Next base: position 2,939 of record CAXTOD010000315.1, on the reverse strand, counting down.
ACCTGCTCATGTTCGGGGTGCTGGTGGGGATCCTGCTGCTGGTCTGCGGGGTGACCTGGGACCAGTTCGACGAGGCGCGCAGCGCGCGCGGGTGGTCGCAGCACACCGACAACGTCATCATCACCATCAAGGATCTCAACCTCGCGGTCCGCAACGCCGAGACCGGGCAGCGCGGCTTCCTGCTGACCGGCCGCGACGACTACCTCGTACCCTACAATGCCGCCATCGAGCGGGTGACGTTCCTGACCGGCGAGCTGCAGCGGCTGACCGCGGACAATCCCGTGGAGCAGGCCCGCCTGCAGGCGCTGTCGCCGCTGCTGCAGCACAAGCTGGAGGAGCTCGCGCAGACGGTGCAGCTGCGCCGCTCGGTCGGGCTGGACGCTGCGATGGCGATCGTGCTGAACGATTCCGGTCGCGCCTTCATGAAGCGGATCGAGGCGACCCTGGGGTCGATGGCCGACGACGAGAGCGCGCTGCTGGCGCAGCGGCTGGCTGCGGCCGACCTTCGCGGCACCTGGGTCCGACGGCTGATGCTGGGCGGCATGACGACGGCGCTGCTGGCCCTGGCCTGGGCGGCGCAGATGCTCAACCGCGCCTGGGCGCGCACGCAACGGGTCGAGGCGGAGCAGCGCACCGTGGCCCTGCAGCTGCGCGCCTCGCTGGACAGCTTGAGCCAGGGCGTCGCCGTGTTCGGCGCCGAACACCTGCTGTCGAACTGGAACGACTGCTTCCGGGCGCTGCTCGACCTGCCCAAGGCGATGGTGCGGACCGGCACGCCGTATGCGGCGTTCGGCGAGCACCTGTCGGGGGAAGGCGATCCCTTTCTGGAAACCGAGCGGCAGATCCGGCAGGGGCGCCTGTCGCCGCGGGAGTCGGTGGTATACGAGCGGGTCCGCGGCGACGGGCACCAGCTCGAGCTGCGGCGGGCGCCGATGCCCGATGGCGGGTTCGTGCTGACCGTCACCGACATGACCAAGCGCGCGCAGGCGGAAGCGGTGCTGCGCGAGGCGCAGAAGATGCAGGCGATCGGCCAGCTCACCGGCGGCATCGCGCACGACTTCAACAACCTGCTGACCATCATCCTGGGCAACCTGGAGATGATGCGCACCAGGCTGGACGGCAATCCCGCCCTGCAGGCGCGGATCGACCGCGCGTCCGGGGCGGCGCAGCGCGGCGCCACCCTGACGGCGCAGCTGCTCGCCTTCGCGCGCAAGCAGCCGCTGGCGCCGTCGCCGATCGACCTCACGGCGATCGTGCCGGAGCTGATGCCGCTGATGCAGCGCACGCTGGGCGCGCATATCGACGTCCGCTACGTCGGCACCGCCGGGCTGTGGCCGGCGATGGCGGACCACGCGCAGCTGGAAAGTGCCGTGCTCAACCTGGCGCTGAACGCCCGCGACGCCATGCCGGACGGCGGGCGGCTGACCATCGAGGTGGCCAACAAGGTGCTCGACGAGGCGTATGCCGGCGCGCATCACGAGGTGATGCCGGGCGATTACGCCATGCTCGCGGTGTCCGACACCGGCCACGGCATGAGCCCGGAGGTGGTGGCGCGGGTGTTCGAGCCGTTCTTCACCACCAAGCCGGACGGCAAGGGCACCGGCCTCGGGCTCGCCATGGTGTTCGGCTTCGTCAAGCAGTCGGGCGGCCACGTGAAGATCTATTCCGAGCCCGGGCACGGCACCACGGTGCGGCTCTATCTGCCGCGGGCGATCGGGGCAGCGCCGTCCCGGCCGCGGTCCAGCGCGCCGGTCGAGCTGCCGCGCGGCAACGTGTGCGTGCTGGTGGTCGAGGACGAGCCGGCGGTGCGGGAGATCGCGGTGGCGATCCTGGCCGATGTCGGCTACCGGGTGCTGGAGGCGGCGGACGGCGAGGAGGGCCTGCGCGTGTTCGGCGCCCACGCGGCCGAGGTGGCGCTGCTGCTGACCGACGTTGTGCTGCCGGGGCCGGTGCGCGGGCGGGAGCTGGCGGAGCGGGTCACCGCCATGCGCCCGGAGGTCAAGGTGCTGTACATGTCGGGCTACACCGAGAACTCGATCGTGCATCACGGCCGGCTCGACGACGGCGTGCAGCTGATCGGCAAGCCGTTCAAGCGCGAGGAGCTGATCCGCAAGGTGGCGGCGACGCTGGGACCGGCCGTCGTGGCGGCGCCGGGCAACCTGGTCTCGCTGCACGGCCGGCGCGGGGACTGAGCCGCCGCGTCACGCCGGCGGGCGTCGGGCCGGTGGTCACGCCGGTGGTCGTCAGGCGGGTCGGGGCGGCCGCACCAGGGAAGCGAGCTGGAGCGCCAGCAGCTCGGCCTGCTGCCGGATGTCCGGCACCGCGGTCATCTCCCAGAACATCCCCTTGGTGACCGGTCCGACCGCGAACAGCCGGCGCGAGATCGCCCCGTCCCGCGCCAGCAGCGCGCAATGCGCGGTCACGTCGAGCCCGAGGCAGAGCGGGTCCGGGCGCACCAGGCCGTTGTCCAGCAGGGAGCGCACCAGCGGGTCGCGGATCCGGCTGTAGTCGGCGTCGGGCCCGGCGCAGTTGACCACGCGGCCCACCGTCACGCTGTCGAGTCCGTCGGCGAACCGCGGCCGGAACAACACCGTCACCGGCCCGTCCGGTTGGTCCTGGCGGTAGCCGCGTATCCGCCCGGCGCGTATGCGCAGCTGGCCGCTTGCGCGCGCCGCGGCGATCCGGTCGGCGACCTCCCCCGAGATGCGGTGGCGATGGGTGTCCCACCACGGGCGCAGGTGGCGCAGGAAGCGCTGCCGGTCGCGCAGGCTCATCGCCTGCCACAGCTCGCTGGTGATGGGGCGTATCTCGTCGATCACCGCGTGCCAGCTGCCGCCGCAGGCGACCTGGCGGGCGGCGTTCCGGCGCAGGGTGCGGGCCAGGACGTTCAGCCGGGTCGGGAAGGCGTCGGTTTCCGGCATCGCGGCGGCAGGCGGGGC
>CAXTOD010000314.1:0-3517 GCA_964245705.1 uncultured Acetobacteraceae bacterium | reverse complement strand
CGCCAAGGCAGCGCCTCCCCGGCCCGCCGCGGCTGCAAAACCTACGACCGCTGCGAAGGCCGCGCCCGCTGCCAAAGCTGCGCCGGCTGCGAAGCCTGTGCCCGCTGCAAAGGCTGCCCCGGCCGAAACGCCGGCCCCGGCCGCGACTCCGAAGGCGCGCAAGCCGAAGGCCTGACGGTCCCCTGCCCGGGCGCACCTCGCCTGGGCGCCCCCCTGGGAATGCTCCTACTTGGGCACGATCACGGCGGATCCGTCCGGCGTGGTCGTCGGCGGCCGTATGACGGGCGTGCTTTGCGGCGGCATGCGCGGCGGCCTGATCCTCATGCCGGGGTCGATCCCGCGGTCGGGGACCACCACGGCGTGCATGCGCTGGCTTCCGGGCCGGGTCGCGGCAGTCCCTTGCGACGCCGTCTGCGCCAGGCACGGCACCGCCAGGCACGGCAGAATCACGGCCGACGCGGCGGCGAGGCCCAGCGGGGCCAGGAACCGGTTCGCGGTGCGCTGCATGACGACCCTCCCTCGACGTCTCACCAACGGGGCGTCGGATCGCCGGTTCCGATCCGGCCGCCTCCCTGGTCCTAGAGCATCACGATCAGGCATGGTCACCTGATCGGTGAAGATGCTCTCCAAAATAAAGAGCTGGACCGCGACCGGTGAACGAACGTGAACCGGTTGCGGTCTAGAAGCGGCGCAGCCGGTCCGGAATGCGCCACAGCGACTCGCCGCTCAGGTGCAGGTCGATCCGGTACAGCGCGTCACTCCGGCCATCGGCGCTCCGCATCACCCGGTCCTGCCATTCCGTCAGCAGCGGGTCGTCCGGCAGCAGGGTCACCTCGTTCCTTTTCGGCAGGCCGGCCATGCTGCGCAGCATGCCTTCCCAGCGCCCGTCCGGCATGCGCTGGTGCGACCCCGCCTCCGGCGTCACCCAGGCCTGGTTCCTGGTCCGCTGCAGCCGCAGCAGGCCGGACGGCAGGTCGGCGTAGCGCAGGTGGAACAGGAACAGCGGCCCGAACCGCGGCACGTCGTCGATGCAGTGGAAGCCCGGCGCCCACGCCACCCGGCGGCGGATCATCACCGGCTTGCACATCGCGCTGCTGGTGCGCAGCCAGTCGCGCTGCAGCGCCACCGGCCGGTCCCAGTCCAGCGGCGGCTCCTCGTCCGGCACGTGGATCACGTCGAAGCCGGTCGCCGTCAGCACCGCGTCGCCGTCGAGCGTCGCCGCCAGCCCGGCCAGCGAGCCGTGGACCGACGGGTCGGCGACCAGCAGCTCGTCCACGTCGGCATAGACCACCGCCTCGTACCAGTTCAGCAGCCCGGCGCAGAAGTCGGACACGAAGCCGCAGCGGCGGCCGTCATCCTGCGGCGAGCGCGGGATCCGCACCGCGCTCGCCTGCCCCAGGGCGGCGGCATCGGTGCTGCCGTCGTCGCTGCCGTGGTCGAGCACGAAGCAGTTCGCGGCGCCGGCCTCGGCCGCATAGTGGCGCAGCCAGGCCGGCAGGAACACCGGCTCGTTGTAGACCATGGTGACGACGGCGAGCGGCGCTTTCATGACCGACATATATCCCGCTTCGACCTTCGGCTGAATGCCCGGCTGCCACGACCGGCACTTGAACCGCCAGCACCACTCCTCCATACGATGCCTGCATGGCAACCATGCAACGGCTCCGCCTGCCCGCCGCCCGTCCGCGCCGCGCCGGACGCCCGCCGGCATGAGTGCTGCGACCGGCGCGCCGGGCGTCACGCAGCGCGTGGGCCGCCTCGGCCTGCGCAAGACCCTGGCGCAGATCGAGGCGGAAACCCACTCGCACGGGCTGAAGCGGAGCCTGGGCGCGCTCAACCTGACCATGCTCGGCATCGGCTCCACCATCGGCGCCGGCATCTACGTCATGACCGGCGCCGCGGCCGCGAACTATGCCGGCCCGGCCATCCTGCTCTCGTTCCTGGTCGCCTGCCTCGCCTGCGTGTTCACCGCCCTGTCCTATGGCGAGCTCGCCTCGACCATGCCGGTCAGCGGCTCGGCCTATACCTACGCCTACGCGTCCATGGGCGAGGTCGCCGCCTGGGTGGTCGGCTGGCTGCTGCTGCTGGAGTACGGCATCTCCTGCGCCGGCGTCGCCTCCGGGTTCTCCGGCTACGCCACCAGCCTGCTGCACGATTTCGGCGTGAACGTCCCCGACTGGTACTCGACCTCGTTCGTGCAGACCCTGCCCGGCCCGCACGGCACCACCCTGCTCGACGTCGGCCACGGCATGAACCTGGTGGGCGCCTTCGCCTCGGTGATCGTGACCGTGCTGCTGGTGATCGGCGTGCAGGAATCCGCCACCGTCAACAGCGTGATCGTGGTGCTGAAGGTGTCGGTGCTGCTGGTGTTCGTGGCGCTGGGCATCTCCGCCATCCACCCCGCCAACTGGACCCCGTTCATTCCGCCCAACGAGGGCGGCTTCCGCTACGGGATCCCTGGCATCTTCCGCGCCGCCTCGGTGATCTTCTTCGCCTATGTCGGCTTCGAGGCGGTCTCGACCGCCAGCGCCGAGGCCCTGAACCCGAAGCGCGACGTGCCGATCGGCATCATCACCTCGCTCGGCATCTGCACCGTGGTCTACCTGTGCGTCGCCGCGGTGATGACCGGCGTTGTGCCGTACAAGCAGCTGGGGGTCGCCGACCCGCTGGCGATCGCGGTGGACGCGATGCACCAGCGCTGGCTGGCGCTGTTCGTCAAGATCGGCGCGGTGACCGGCCTGTGCTCGGTGATGCTGGTGCTGCAGTACGGGCAAAGCCGGATCTTCTTCACCATCGCCCGCGACGGGCTGCTGCCGCGCGTGTTCTGCGTGCTGCACCCGCGCTTCCGCACCCCCTGGCTCGGCACCATCCTGCTGGGCTTCGGCGTCGCCGCCGCCACCGCCCTGCTGCCGATCGACATCATCAGCGATCTGGTCAGCCTGGGCACCACCACCGCCTTCGGCATCGTCTGCTTCACCGTGATCTGGCAGCGCAACGCCAACCCGGGCCTGAAGCCACCCTTCCCGGTGCCGCTGGGAGCGCTGCGGATCCGCGGCGTCTGGCTCGGCATCGTGCCGATGCTGGGCATCGTGTTCGCGCTGGTGATGGCGGTGCCGCTGCTGATCGACATCGTGCGCGCGCTGCTGAACCACGATCCGATCCCGGCCTCGCTGCTGCTCGGCTACGTGGTGATCGGCGCGCTGTGCTACCTCGTCTACGGCTACCGCCATTCCCGGCTCGCGGCAGACACCGCCGCCGCACGCTGCCTGGAACCGCCCGCATGCTGAACAAGAGAATCATGCTGATCGTCGGCCTGATGATCGCAGGCTTCGTCGTCGCCTCGATCAGCGTCTGGGTCCTGGCGTTCGACTTCAACTCCAGCAACGTGCCGGCCTGGACCGGGCGCTGGCTGGCCGCCCGGCTGCCGATCCTGATCGGCGTGCTGATGGTGGTGGCCGGCTTCCGGCTGCTGTCGGCGACCCGCGTGCCGCGTCCGGCCAGCGCCCCGGACGACGAC
>CAXTOD010000313.1:0-3523 GCA_964245705.1 uncultured Acetobacteraceae bacterium | reverse complement strand
CCGTCACGCTGCCGGCCCCGCTCATCTCCGCGTCCAGCCTGTCGGCCGTGGCCTGCGCGATCGTCACGGTCGCCGCTCCGGACAGGTTGATCGCCGCCAGCCCGGCCACACGCGCCACCCCGACCGTGCCCGCCCCGGACAGGTCCAGCCGCAGCGGCCCGACCGTGCCGACCTCGTACTGGCCGAACCCCGGCTCGTTGATCGACACCCCGAACCCGTCCGGCACGCGCAGCACCAGCCGCAGCGTCGGCGTGAACGACCCGTCCGGCCCCGGCGTCCAGCACGACTCGCGATCGTGCAACGGCCGCACCCGCGCCGCCCCTTGCGTGTCGAACGACAGCCGGCCGATCTCCTCCGGATGATCCGCCGTCGCCGCCACCGCGACCCGCCCGTGCAGCGCCGGGTCCGTCGTGACCGTCACCTGCCGCGCGCACGGATCGTCGATGGCGAGGCTCGATCCGTCCACCTCCACAGAACGCTCCGCCGCCCGGGCGTGGGCCAGAGGCAGGAACACGCCGAGCAGGATGACGGGCAGCAGCCGGAACGCAGGCATGGGAACTCTCCAGGGGGTTTGCGGAAGCGGTTGCAGGAGCCGTACCATCTTCGAGCCCGTTGTTTTCCAAGGTCCGGCGACCTCCTGCCGTCGCGCCGTGTGGCCGGATAGCCAAGGTTTGGCGTCCCGACTCCCGCAAACCTCCCCGCCTTGTGACTTGGCACGGCAGTCCGCATACAGCCGGATCACCCTCGGCAACGGACAAGGACCCACCCATGAAGCTCCTTCACGTCGACTCCAGCATCCTCGGCGACAACTCGGTGAGCCGCGCCATCTCGGCCGCGGTCGTGGAGCGCCTGCGCGCGCTGCACGACGGCCTGGAGGTGCAGCATCGCGACCTCGCCGCCACGCCGATCTCGCACCTGTCCGGCGCCTACCTCGCGGGACAAAGCGCCGACGTGCAGCACGACCAGGCGATGCAGGAGGACCTGTCGCTCGGCGGCGCGGCGCTGGCCGAGTTCCTCCAGGCCGACATCGTCGTGCTCGGCGTGCCGATGTACAACTTCACGGTGCCGAGCCAGCTCAAGAGCTGGGTCGACCGGATCCTGGTGGCCGGCAAGACCTTCCGCTACAGCGAGCATGGCGCCGAAGGGCTGGTGCACGGCAAGCGCGTCATCCTCGCCCTGTCCCGGGGCGGCTTCTACGCCCCCGGCGCCCCGGCCGCACCCTACGAGCACCAGGAAAGCTACCTGCGCGCCGTGTTCGGCTTCATGGGCCTGCCCGGCCTCGAGACGATCATCGCCGAAGGCGTCGCCACCGGCGCCGAGCAGCGACAGAAGGCACTGGACGGCGCGTTGCAGCAGGCCGCGGCACTCCAGGCCGCTGCCTGAGGCCATCCGCCGGCTGACTTCTTAACCGTCACGCCGCGTGAACATGCGCCAAGATCCTGTCGTCCCGCTGCCTCGACGCCTGGCGTCAGGACATGCAGGATGACCGACCTGATGCTGCCCAGGAAGCCGGAGCGGCGGCTCATGTTGCGCTGGACGCGGCTGCCCGGCCCTGAACCGGACGAGAACCTGCCTTGATGTCGAAGTGGTTGTCGCCCGTCCTTCTGACTGCCTGTCTGCTTGGATCTGCTTCCGTGCGGGCGGCCGAGAACAAGGCGACATTGACTGTGCCCGCCTCCGCGGTCGTGCCGTCCGGTCCGGATGGCGGCCCGGACGACGGCGGCGGCTTCGCAGTCCGCGTGACGCTGGCTGCCGTTCAAGTCAAGGCATCGAGATGTCCCGTCGGCAAACCATCGCTCGAACTGCAGATGCCGGACACGGTGCCGACACGCGACGGCATCGACCTCAGCGCTGCGCAGAAGCAGGTGGCCAGGAAGAAGGCTGACTTCTACAAGTCGATCATGGCACGCGGCTAGGCAGGTCGCGACATCACCTTCCATCTTGTTGGCGACCCGAAATATCTGTCCAAGATGGCCGGAACGATCATCGCTCCCTACTGCATCGTGTCTCTTGATGAAGGCTACCTGACGCCATGATCGAGCCATCGATTGCCAGAAGCGGCGTCGTGGTTCCCGCTCTCACGCGGATAAACCTTTACGGCGCGGATGCCGAACGGCTGCTCATGGGCACTGCAGCGATCGAGAGCGCCTTCCGGTTCTTCCGGCAGATGGCAGGAGGTCCGGCAATCGGCATGTTCCAGATGGAGCCCGCAACCTATGACTGGCTTTACAACCAGCTTCTGGAGACGAAACGTCATAAACCTTTGAAGGCTCTGGTCACATCACTCTCTACCGTGAAGAACCCGACAGCAGATGAGCTGGTCAACAACCATGGCTTCGCTGCGGCGATGGCACGCATCCGCTACTTCGTCGTGAAGAAGCCGATCCCATCTGGAACGCCTGAACAGGCGGATTACTGGTGGAGGTACTACAACGGCATCTCACCGCATGGTTGAAAGCCGGAGGATTATCTGAAACGGTGGAACGCACTCTGTGCGCCGCTCTATGGCGGGCATGACAACAGTGACACCAAAAAGACCAGCAATTCTCCTCTTCTGTTTCCATCGTCCAGCTACGGCGGCCTCATTCTGGTCTAGCGGCATGGACGGCACATCTGCCTCTGTCCCGCATGCGGTGGCCATCAAGAACCAGCGCCTTGCTACTGGTTGAGCCACTTCGACATGGCAGTCCGCGGCATGAACTCGAAGCCGAGGCGTTGGTAGAAGCCGGTCACCTCCACGTTCGTCTCGCGAACCATGAGGTGGACCTTGAGCACGCCGCGTCGGCGCAGCCAGTCTTCGGCCGACGCCACCATCTTGCGTCCGACGCCGGCATTCTGCCGGTGCATCGAGCAGGCTACATAGTAGAGCCATCCACGGTGTCCATCGTGACCGACCATGACGGTCCCGATGATCCGCTCCTTGTCCACACCGACCAGCACCGTCGAGGCCGGACCGGCACAGGCGAAGCGGAAGTCGGCACCCGGATCGTTGCAGCTCGCAACCAGTCCGCAGTCCCGCCACAGCTGGACGACTTCCGGCTCGTCCTGAGCTACGGCGTCCCGGATGTTCAGCATCATGGGCAGGCCCTCCTGTGTCACGGGTCGGGGTGCCCCAGGATGATATCGCCCTGGCTGCCGTCCCCAAGGGCCGCTCCCCTCGCCCTTAACGAGTCCTTCATCTTCCGGGCGCAGTCTGGCGATCGACGGGAGGTTGTAGGCATGGCGATCGACGGGACGATCCAGGCTTCCGCCGCCCCGCCGGCCTCCACGGCCGTTCCCTCGGCCGCGCCTCGGGCCGCGGCCACGACCCATCCCGGCGACCAGGGCAACCCCGACCTGCGCTTCGTCGCCTCGCTCGGCACCAGCTTCGCCATGGGCGGCCCGGTCGGCGTCGGCATCACGGTGGCGGAAAAGGTGACCGGGATCGACCCGGAAGCCATCGGCCTCCACCTGCTCGGCCGCCTGTTCCATCCCGCGGCGGCCAAGCCTGCCACCGGCGACGCACCGTCCTCCCCTGCAACAT
>CAXTOD010000312.1:0-3523 GCA_964245705.1 uncultured Acetobacteraceae bacterium | reverse complement strand
GCACGAAGCCAGCCGTCCGGGTTCCCGGCCGGCCAGGGTGTCCAGGAAGCTCGACGCGCGGACGGGAGCGGCCCGCCGCGCGGTCCCGCCGCCGCAACCGCCGCGGACGGCGTGGCGTCCGACGCGGGCACCGTCGCCCGCACGCTCGGCAGCCGGTTCATGGACCACCTGAACGTCCGGGACTTCGGCGCCAAGGGCGACGGGTCGACCGACGACACGCAGGCCTTCGCCGACGCGGCGCTGGTCGCGACCGGTCATGCCGACCGCGTCGCGGGAATGACCGCGGCACAGGTCACGTGGGTGGCCAGGCGCCTGAAGGGCAACGGCGCCATCGAGCTGGACGTGCCGGCCGGCCGCTACGTCCTGAGCCGCACGATCGACTTCGAGTTCGGGCCGGACACGAGCCTGGCGATACGCGGCGACGGGTCGCCGAACACCCAGCTGCAGTTCAACGGCGGGATCGACGGCTTCCGCATCAGGATGAACCGCAACCTCGGCGGCAACAGGACGGACATCCACCGCCAGGGCCTGTGGCCGGGACAGTCGGTGCGAATGTACGGCCTCCAGTTCGAGGCCGACACGCGGATCGTTCCGGCTGCACGGGAGGGAAGCAGCAACGCGGTGCCCGGGGGCACGCAGGCGGGCCACGCCGGCACGGCGATCTCGGTGATCGGCATGCCGGGCAGGGGGGCCTCGTTCATGGCGCCGGAGCTGTTCGACGACATCGTCTTCACCAACGCGCGCGGCTGGTACGACGGCGCCAACAACTGGGCGGGCGGCTTCTTCCTGCAGGACATGAGCAACGTGCGGCTGGAGCGGATCGTGTGGACCGACACGGCCCTCGACACCAACACGACGTCGATCCCGATCTGGTACCACAGCACCGCGGTCGCCTTCCGGACCGGCGGCCAGGGCAACCTTGACGTGACCGACGCGCTCGTCGAGGGCGGCAATACCGCGGTCAGGATCGACGGGCAGGCGATCCAGGGCGTGGTGCTGGACAAGCTGTTCACCGTGGGCGTGAAGATCGGCGTGAGCTGGCTGGCGCCGCAGCACAGCCTGACCGGCAGCCTGGTGATCGCGGACAGCTCCATGGGGGCCGACAGCAGCATGGTGCTGCTGGACAACGTGTCCACCGTGTTCAGCCACCACAACTTCTTCTACAACGTGGCCCCGCCGGTGCACACGGACCCGGTGTTCTTCTCGGCTTCCGGCGGCACCACGGTCGAGAGCGACCACGACACGTTCTACGGCCCCACCGCGGGTTACGAGGGCGCCGGGCACAGCGCCACCGCGATCTTCTACTCGGGATACGGCTCGCCTGATCCGGATCCGTCGCAGTTCTCCGACGACATCATCGCGCATTTCGACAACGGCATCGTGGCGTCCGGCGGTCCGGTGGCGTTCGACAACATCGAGGTCGCGTCCGACACCGGCACGAACCCCGCGACGCACGCGGTGACCGGCGTGTGCTACCGCGACAGCGGCACGACGGCGGACGTCACGCAGCATCCGGTCTTCACCGACATCCATTGCGGGCGGGACACGATCGAGCAGGACGGCCGCTACCTTGGCAACGCGACGCAGTGGAACGTGCTGCCGCGCTTCGCAGGCGGGCTCGACGTCGGGGCGCCCGGGATCGCGTCGCCGAACGGCAACGTGGGCGCGGCAGGGGTGATCGACCTGCATTCCACCGCGCCGGCGAACGGCACCTTTGCCGGGCGCAACGCGTTCGACGTGCAGTTGAGGTCCGGCGGTGGCGTCCAGAACAGCAACGGCCGCGGCGTGCTGGACGTCGAGGACGGGCTGACCCGGTTCGACAGCCCGGTCCTGGCGCCGGACGTCCGCTACGACGGCTTCGCGGCACCCAGGACCAGCACCTCGCCCTGCCATCCCGGCGACAGCGGCGACGGGTCGCTGGGCGGGACGTTCTACCATTTCTTCTGCATCGCGCCCGACCGGTGGAGCCGGGTGGCGCTCGTCGCGGGTGGCTGGTGAGCCGCGTTCGTAGCCGGTGCGGCGGTCGTCCCGTCCTAACCTGGACGTGGCCCGGGCTGCCGGTTGCCGGTGCGCCGGGACGTGATCCAGCGGAACGCCGTCGCCACCACAACGACGCTGACGAGAAGGCTCAGCACGTCGCACAGCCCGTCCAGCAGGGCTTCCTCGTCCTCCGGCGCGGTCACGCCCAACCTGTGCCTGAGGCCGACGAACCAGCCCGAATAGTTCAGCCTGTGCAGCAGGCCGCCGACCCAGTCGCTGCGTTGCAGGGCGACGTCCAGGACGAGCGCCAGCAGGAGGACGGCGGCCAGGCCGAGAACGATCCTGCCGATCCGGATCATCGGACCTCCACCATGCCGTAGGTGCGGATCCGGGTGCCGGGAATGAAGGTCTTCGGCGCGGCGAGGAGGGTGCGACGCAGCTGGTCGAACCCGCTCTGGTGCATCAGGGTGATGCATCCCTCGCTGATGCCCAGCCTGCCGATCGGGTGCAGGCGGAAGTTGCCGCGCTTGATCTTCTGCACGACCGTCCAGTCGGCGTTGGAGCTGGTGCTGTAGAGCGCGAACCATTCGTTGCGCTGGCTGTTGCTGATCAGGTCGTGGATCATGGACTCGATCACGGGAAACCTGCCGCCGATCGGCCGGTCGACGATGTTGTAGCTGCCGGGCGGGATCGGGCCGGCATCGGCATCCTTCGCCCTGGCCGGATCATTGACGTCCTTGGCCTATGCCGCTGAACGCCGGATAGCTCATGCCCCCGCACACCAGGCTGCTGATGGGCTGACCGTTGAGCACGAAGGTGCAGCCGAGTAGGGTGGCGTCGAGCACGGGGGACACGCGCCTCCGGTGGCTTCGTCGCGCTGCAGTCCGACACCTCGTCAGGTCCAGGTCACGCCGCGCTGCCAGAGGAAAGTAAGCTCGTGCTTGTTGTGCGACAGGTGCATCAGCCGGGCGCCGGGGAGCGCCGCAAAGGCGTCGGCGGCATCGTGGTCGGTCGGGTCCTGGAACTTGATCGTGCAGACGATTCGTCCCGTGGTGCCGGCGTCGATCCAGCGGCGCACGAGGGCGAGCAGGCGGGCAGGGTAGGCGATGACGTCGCTGAACAGCCAGTCGACCGGCTGCTCGCGCGCGGGATCGAGGCCGAACGCGCTTTCCGGGCGGAACGACACCCCCGGCATGGCGGCGACCCGCGGGTCGAGCGGCGCGCGGTCGATCGCGGTGACGGCGGCGCCCAGGCTGGCGATCGCCCAGGTCCAGCCGCCGGGGGAGGCGCCGAGGTCGAGGCAGGTTTCGCCCGGTCCCGGCCAGGCGCCGAGCCGGGCGCAGGCTTCCCACAGCTTGAGGTAGGCCCGGCTCGGCGGCCCGGCGCGGTCCTCGTGGAAGCGCGCGACGCCCTGCGGGAACGGGCTGGTCTTGGTCGTGCTGAGCAGCAGGCGGTCCGGCGCCAGCAGGGTCCAGGCGCCGAGCGGGGCGGTGGGGGCGGCGGCCGGGAAGCGAAGCGGCGCCGCCTTCACCGGAGGCAGCCG
>CAXTOD010000311.1:0-3535 GCA_964245705.1 uncultured Acetobacteraceae bacterium | reverse complement strand
CGGCCCTGGCGCTGGACGAGGCGGTCGGCGCTTCGATGCTGGCGCAGCGCTGGAGCGGCGGGGCGGCCGCGGTGCTGACGGGGCAGGTGCCGCGCGGTGAGGAGCCAGCCGCGGCATCGCCCTCCGGTGCGGCGAGGAGCCGGATCGACGCGGTGCTGGCGATGCTGGAGGCGGAGCCGTCGCTGGCCGAGGCGAAGCGGCTCGACCGGGCGGCGCTGGCGCAGCTGCTGTCCCCTTGGCTCGGCGACGAAGCAGCCGCCATCGCCCTGCCGCTGCCCGCGGTGGTGCAACTGCGGTTGAAGACGGGACGGACCGTCCCGGCCGAGCTGGGCACCCGACTGCAGCAGGTGGCGCCGGACACGGTGCTGGAACGCAGCGGCAGCTGGAGCGACCGGCTGGTGACCCTGACCGACAGCCTGCAGGCCTGCGCCGTCCTGGCGCTGCTGGTGGTCGCGTCGGTGGCGGTGGCGGTGGTCGCGGCCGCAACACGGGCCGGACTCGCCGTCCGGCGGCAGGCGATCGAGATCGTGCACGGGCTCGGCGCCACCGACAGCTACATCGCCGGGCGCTTCGCCAGGCGGGCGACGGTGCTGGCGACGCTGGGCGGCGCGATCGGCACCGCCTTGTCGGTGCCGCTGATGCTGACGCTGTGCCATCTGGCGGCACCGTTCGCCGTCGCCGCCGGGCCGGGACCGGACGCCACGCCGTCGGCCTGGCCACCCGGCACGCTGGCACGGGTACCGCTGCCGCTCTGGCTCGCCCTGCCGCTGCTGCCGCTCGCCGCCGCCGCGATCGGCTGGAGCACGGCCCAGGCCACCGTCCGCACCTGGCTGCGGCGGCTGCCGTGACGGCCCGGGCTCCCGGTCAACCGCAGCGACGCACCGTTCTGGCCGTGCTCGCCGCGTCGCTGTCGATGCTGGCGCTGGCCTGGTTCGCCGGCTTCGCCTGGTTCGCCTATGGCGCGGTCCGGGCAGCGCCTCCGGTCCCGGTGTCGGACGGGATCGTTGTACTCACCGGGGGCGCCGGACGCATCGAGGCGGCGCTGGACCTGCTGGTAGAGGGACGCGCCCGGCTGATGCTGATCTCCGGCGTGTCGGAGCGCCTGGAGCTCCAGGAGGTGGTGCACGCCGCCGGCCGAACCCTGCCGCCGGCGCTCGCCGGACGGATCTCGCTCGGCCACAGCGCCACCTCCACCGTCGGCAACGCCCTGGAAACCGCCGCCTGGGCAAGGGCCAACGGGTTGCGCTCGCTGATCGTGGTCACCGCCGGCTACCACATGCGCCGGGCACTGGCGGAGATCGGCACCGCGCTGCCGGAAGCGTCGCTGCATCCCGACCCGGTGCAGCCGCGGGCGCTGTCGCGGCCGAGGCTCGGTGTCCTGCGGCTGCTGGCGGCGGAATACGTCAAGTGGCTGGCGGTCGAGCTCGGCCTGACCGGCTCCGCCCACCTGCGCGAGGTCGCCTGACCGCATGACCATCCTCACCATCCTGCGCGCCGCGCTGTTCAACCTATACTTCCTGGTCCTGACGGTGCTGATGGGACTGGCAGCGTTCTGGGTGCGGCTCGCGGCGCGTCGCCACGCGCTCGGCTACGCCAAGAGCTGGGCCGGGCTGACGCTGTCCGGGCTGCGCATCCTGTGCGGCATCCGGGTGGATGTCCGCGGCCTGCAACACCTCCAGGGCACCGGACCGGTGCTGATCGCGTCGCAGCACCAGTCCGCCTTCGACACCCTCGTGTGGATGAACCTCCTGCCGCGCCCGGCCTACGTGATGAAGCGCGAGCTGACGCGCATCCCGCTGGTCGGGCCGATGCTGCTGCTGGCCGGCATGATCCCGCTGGAGCGCGAAGGCGGCGCCCGCGCGCTGCGTCTGCTGATGGGGGAGACCGCGCGCGCCATCGCCGACCGGCGGCAGATCGTCATCTTCCCGGAAGGCACCCGTGTGGGATCCGGACAGGTGGTGCCGCTGCAGCCCGGCATCGCGGCCCTGGCGGCGCAGTCGGGACTGCCGGTGCTGCCGGTGGCGACCGACTCCGGCCTGTGCTGGTCGCGCAGGGCCTTCATCAAGCGGCCCGGCACCATCCACATCGACATCGCCCCGCCAATCCCGCCGGGGCTCCGTCGCGGCCCGCTGCTGGCCGCGATACGGGCCGGATGGGAGGCTGCGGAACGGTGCCGGGATCGGGATGAAGCTGTGGATAAGGTTGTGGGAAGCGTCACGCGCATCGGGGACCATCGCGCCTGAGTCCGGCGGAGCGGCGGACGGCGGACGGCACAGGGACCGGCGCGGCAACACGGTCCGGACCTGGAGCCTGGTACCTGGCTAGCCGAATGCGCTGTGCAGCAAACGAGTTTTCCGGCAACGACCATGCGCTGACGGCGTATCCGCGGCCGCCCTTACGGGTTGGCGGACCCCGCCGGTCCGGAACGCTGCCGTGACGAACCCGGCCTGTGGACAAGTTGCGGCGGGCGGGGGTGGAGAGCGTGAATCCTGCGTGGCTAAGCCTTCATGGTCAACAGCTTCGCCAGCGCAGGCGAGGTGATCTATGAAGGCGGCGATGGTATCGCCTCCGCGTCGACACCCGGTCCGGCACGTCCTCCGCCTGCGTGCCGCCGTGGCCGCGGGGATGGTGCTGGCGACCGTGCTGGTCGGGTGCGATACGGTGCTGTGGTTCAGGCTCGAGCGCGAGATGGACCACCGCCTGGACCGGTTCATCCAGGATGCCCGTGCCGACGGATGGCGCTTCTCCGCCCGGGCCAGCGGACGCGGCGGCTGGCCGCTGGAGGCCACCCTGACCCTGCGCCGGCCGAGCCTGCGCTACGGGATCCCGAGCCCGGACGGGTCGGGGGCGCTGGCCTGGTCCGGCGAGGCGGTGACGCTCAGCCTGGCGCCGTGGCGGCCCGGGCAGACGACGATCCTGGCGCTCGGCACGCACAGCCTGTCGATGGTCCCAAACGGCGGCCTGCCGATGCCGCTCCGGTTCTGGGGTGCCCATGTCGCGCTGCTGGTCCCCGGGAACGATGTCCGGCGGCCGGACCGGGCGGTGCTGGAGGCGGACGCGCTGCACGTGGCACTGCCGGGTGCGGGCCCGGACGACGTGGTCGAGGTCGCCGGGGCGACCGGACGGCTGCAATGGAGGCCGGGCCGGGCGGCGCTGTCGCTCGTGCTGCGGGACGTGGCCCTGCCGATCGCGTTCGGGCGGCCGGAAGGACGCGTCGTGCAGCGGGCGCGGCTGGACGCGAGCCTCGACGAGGCGCCGGCCGGCCTCGCGCCGCGCGGGCTGCAGCCGGGCGCCCCGATCCGGCTCGGCGAGGCGAGCCTGCACTGGGACGAGGTCCAGGCCGCCTTGTCCGGCCAGGCGGTGATGTCGCCGGACGGGACGCCGTCCGGCACCTTCTCGCTGTCAGCCGACGCTCCCGGCCGTCTGGTGTCGAAGCTGCGCGACGCGGGGCTGCTGTCGCCCGGCACCGCGGTCGCGGCGCAGGCGGTGGCGGGGCTGATCGGCGACGCGGCGCCGGGACCGCGCCGGGCCCTGC
>CAXTOD010000310.1:0-3538 GCA_964245705.1 uncultured Acetobacteraceae bacterium | reverse complement strand
GGTCGGAGAACACCCGCGCCGCGTCGATGTTGCCGGGATCGCGGTACAGCAGCGGGGTTGCTCCTTCCTGGGTCACCCGCCCCTGCCACAGCGTCGCGGTCCGTCCGCCCAGCAGCAGGGCCTCGGACGGCTCGGTGGTGGCATACACCAGGATCGCGCCGGACTCGGCGAACAGGCGGGGCAGCTCCTCGCGCAGCTCCTCGCGCAGCTTGTAGTCCAGGTTGGCCAGCGGCTCGTCCAGCAGCACCAGCGCCGCCCGCTTGACCAGGGCGCGCGCGATCGCCGTGCGCTGCTGCTGTCCGCCGGACAGCTCCGCCGGCAGCCGGCGCAGGAATGGTTCGAGCCGGAGCACCCGCGCCGCCTCGGCGACGCGCGCCTCGATCTCCGCCCTGCCCACGCCGGCGACGCGGAGCGGCGAGGCGATGTTCTCGTAGACCGACAGGGAGGGATAGTTGACGAACTGCTGGTACACCATCGCCACCGAGCGGCGGCGCACCGGGACGTGGGCCACGTCCTCGCCATCGACCAGGATCCGCCCGGCCGTGGGCCGATCGAGGCCCGCCATCAGTCGCATCAGCGTGGTCTTGCCGCTCAGGGTGGGGCCGAGCAGCACGTTCATGGTGCCGCGCTCGAAGGCGAGGCTGACGTCGTCGATGACCGCGTCGTTGCCGACCCGTAGCCCGACACGCTCCAGCACCACGCTCATCGCACCGCCTCGGCCTCGGCGGCAGCGGCGGCGGTCCGGGGAAACTGCGCCGCCACCAGCGCCCGCACCGCCCGGTCGACCGCCGCGCGGGCGTCGGGGTCGAGCCGGAGCCCGAGCTTGGTGCGCCGCCACAGCACGTCGTCGCCAGTACGGACCCATTCCTCGCGCACCAGGTAGTCCAGCTCGGCCTCGGTCAGGCCGGCACCGAAGTCGCGCCCGAGGTCGGACGCCACCCGTGCGTCGCCGAGCAGGGTGCGCGCCCGCGTGCCGTACAGCCGCAACAGGCGGCGGAGCTGGCGGCGCGGCAGGAAGCCGTAGGCCGCCTCCAGTGCCGCCAGCTCGCGCTCGAAGCCGTCGCGAGGGAAGTCGCCGCCAGGCAGCGGCACGGTGCCGGTCCAGCCCGCCGGCTTGCCGGACGGGCGCGGCAGGTGCGCGTCGAGCCTCGCCAGCACCGCCTCCGCCAGCCGCCGATAGGTGGTGATCTTGCCGCCGAAGATGGTCAGCAGCGGCGGCGCGCCGTTGTCCGCGTCGAGCTTCAGCACGTAGTCGCGAGTTGCGGCCTGAGCGGCGGAGCCGGACGCCTGCTCGTGCTCGGCGTAGAGCGGGCGGACGCCGGAATAGGTCCAGCACACCATGTCCGGCGTCACCGGCCGCAGGAGGTAGTCGTTGGCCGAGCGGCACAAGTACTCGATCTCCTCCGCCGAGGCGGCGACCACGGCCGGGTCGCCCTCATAGTCGCGGTCGGTGGTGCCGATCAGGGTGAAGTCCTGCTCGTATGGAATGACGAAGAAGATCCGCTTGTCGTCGTTCTGGAAGATGTAGCAGCCGTCATGATCATACAAACGCGGCACCACGATGTGGCTGCCCTGGACCAGGCGCACCGGCGCACGGGTGTTGTCGCGCACCACCGTCTGCACCACGCTGTCGACCCACGGGCCGGCCGCGTTGATCAGGGCGCGGGCCTGGATGACGCGGCGCTCCCCGCCCTCGCCCTGCAGCGTGACCTGCCACAAGCCGTCGACCTTTGCAGCCGAGACGCACTGCGTCCGTGTCGTGACGGCAGCGCCCAGCGAGGCCGCCGCGGCGGCGTTCAGCACCACCAGGCGCGAATCCTCCACCCAGCAATCGGAATACTCGAAGCCGCGCACGAAGCTGGGCTTGAGCGGCTGGCCGACGGCGTCGCGACGCAGGTCGACGGAGCGGGTCGGCGGCAGGCGCTTGCGGCCGCCGATGTTGTCGTACAGGAACAGGCCGAGCCGGAGCAGCCAGCGCGGGCGGAGCTTGCGGTGGTAGGGCAGCACGAAGCGCAGCGGCCAGACGATGTGCGGCGCGATGCCCCACAGCACCTCGCGCTCGCGCAACGCCTCGCGCACCAGTCGGAACTCGTAGTACTCGAGGTAGCGCAGGCCGCCATGGATCAGCTTGGTCGAGGCCGACGAGGTGCCGGAGCCGAGATCGTTCTGCTCGCACAGGAACACGCGGTAGCCGCGCCCGGCCGCATCGCGCGCCACGCCGCAGCCGTTGATGCCGCCACCGATGATGGCGATGTCGTAGAGGTCAGGCTGTGGACCCTGGGGTTCTGGCGTGACGGCCACCGACGACGTTCCCGATGTGCGCGTTCCGTTCCGCGCTTGGTTCGATTGGTGTTCTGTCACGCGCAAAGCGAACAGGCAAGCGCACTTGTGACGTGGACGCGGAGCAGTCTCATGACGACCCGTCGGCGTCGTCGGGGCCGGTCTCGATCACCTCGACGCTGGCGTTGCGGCACAGGGCGACGAGGTCGGCGGAAGGCAGGCGGTCGGTGATGAGGATGTCGATCTCCTCCAGGCGGGCGATGCGGACCGGGGCGCGGCGGCTGAACTTGGAGGAGTCGGTCACCAGCATCACGCGGCGGGCGTTCTCGATGATGGCGCGGGAGACCTGGACCTCGCGCAGGTCGTAGTCGAGCAGGGTGCCGTCGGAGTCGATGGCGGAGGTGCCGATCACGGCGATGTCGGCCTTGAACTGGCGGAAGGCGTCGGCGGCGAGGCGGCCGATGATGCCGCCGTCGGAGGGGCGAAGGGTGCCGCCGGCGACGATCACCTGGATCGCGGTGTTGCGGTAGAGCTCCAGGGCGACGTTCATGTTGTTGGTCACCACCAGCAGGCCGGTGCGGCCGGCGACGGCGCGGGCCACCTCCTCGGTGGTGGTGCCGAGGTTGAGGAACAGGGACGTGTTGTCGGGGATCAGGGCGGCAGCGGCCTCGCCGATCAGGCGCTTGGCGTTCTGGGCGACCTGCTTGCGGGCCTCGTAGGCGAGGTTCTCGACGCCCGAGGCGATGATGGCGCCGCCGTGCACGCGGCTGATGACGCGGGCCTCGGCGAGCTCGTTCAGGTCGCGGCGGATGGTCTGGGGGGTGACGGCGAAGCGGGCGGCGAGGTCCTCGACGGCCAGGCGGCCGGTCTCGCGCAGCAGGGCGGTGATGTCCTGCTGGCGACGGGACGGGAGGCGGGTGGAGCGGTCATCGGTCAACGGCAGGGCTCAGGCGGCATCGGCGACGCCGAGGTTGAAGGCGATGGAGATGCGGAGCGCGCTGCCGCGGTAGGGGCGGACCTGGTGGAACAGCCAGGAGGGGAACAGGACCAGGAGGCCGGGGCGCGGGCGGATGGTCTCGCCGCTGCCGGCGGAGGCGCCGTCCTCGCCGGCGAACTTCAGCGCGGGCGCGTACATGCCGGGGGTGGCGCCGCGGGGGTCGAGCATCTCGAACTCGCCGCCGAGCGCGGGGTCGTCGGCGCAGCCGCCGTCGTCGACGTAGTAGGTGCCGGACCAGAAGGCGCCGGGGTGGTAGTGGCT
>CAXTOD010000309.1:0-3544 GCA_964245705.1 uncultured Acetobacteraceae bacterium | reverse complement strand
GCGTCGAGCGGTGGCGGCAGCGGCGGCGACAGGCGCTCGAGCGCGGCCGCGATCCGCTCCAGCGTGGGCAGCAGCGCGTGGTCCGTGGGCAGCGGGGGCTTCCTTGTCTGAACCGGCGGCGAAAACTATGGTCCGCGGGACGGGGCGGCAAGCGGCGCGCACCCTGCTTCGGATGCCAGACACCATGAACGTCCTGATCTCCTCCGCCTATGCCCAGGATGCGACCGCCCAGGCTGCCGGTCCGCTCGGCGGCCTCGGGCAGTTCGCCAGCATCCTGCCGATCGTGCTGGTGTTCGGGGTGTTCTACTTCCTGCTGATGCGGCCGCAGCAGCAGCGCCAGAAGCAGCTCAAGGCGAGCCTGGCGGCGCTCCGGCGCGGCGACCGGGTGGTGACCGCGGGCGGGATCGTCGGCGTGGTGCAGAAGGCCAGGGAAGGGGCGTCGGAGATCGAGGTCGAGATCGCCGCCGGCGTCCGGGTGATGGTGCTCCGCGACACCATCAGCTCGGTGGTCAGCGACGTGCCGGCCGCCGCCAACGATTCGGTGCCGGAAAAGCGCGCCGCCAAGCCCTGAAGCCTGGGCGGCGCGGTCGATACGACCGCGAACGGTGCGAGATTGCTGCCGTTGCACCGGAGATGATACCGTTACTCCCGGTTGCAGCGCGGCCGGCGCGGCCGGAAGGATGAACAGAACCCGTGAAACGCCTGGTGGTCGATCTCGATGACACGCTGACCGTGTCCGACGCGTCCCGGTCTTATCCGGACAAGGAGCCGAACCTGCCGCTGGTCGCCCGGCTGCGCGAGTACAAGGCGGACGGCTACGAGATCATCATCCAGACCGCGCGCAACATGCGCACCTACGCGGGCTCGGTCGGCAAGATCAACGCCAACACGCTGCCGGTGATCATCGCCTGGCTGCAGCGCCACGACGTGCCGTATGACGAGATCTATGTCGGCAAGCCGTGGTGCGGGCTCGACGGCTTCTACGTCGATGACCGCGCGGTGCGTCCGTCGGAGTTCGTGTCGATGTCGCGCGAGCAGATCGAGACCCTGATCCGGCCGGAAGGCTGAGCCGGTGGCCGGGTACCGCCTCATCACCTCCGCCGCCTATCCGGGGCAGGAGCTGTCGGCCGAGTTCGGCGAGGTGCCGCCGGCGTTCCTGCCGGTGGGCGTCGCACGCCTGTACGAGGCGCAGGTCGCCCGCCTCGGCACCGACCTGCCGATCTACCTGACCATCCCGGAACGCTACATGCCGCAGGCCTACGACCTGCGCCGGCTGGAGGAGCTCAACGTTTCGCTGCTGCGGGTGCCGGAAGGGCTGCGGCTGGGCGAGTCGGTGGTGTATGCGATCAACTTCATCGACCTGCCGGCCGGCCCGGTGCAGGTGCTGCACGGCGACACCCTGATCGAGGACCTGCCGCCGGGCGGCGGCGACCTGATCGCCGTGCACGCGGAAGGCGACGACTATTCCTGGGCGGCGGTCACGGTGTCGGACGGCCACGTCACGCGGTTCGAGAACGTCGGCGCCGGCAGCGGGCAGGATCGCGGCGGCCCGGTGGCCTGCGGCTACTTCTCGTTCAGCAGCAGCCGGGCCCTGGTGCGCGCGATCACCCGTGCCCGCGGCGACTTCGTCGAAGGGCTCAGCCTGTACACCCGGGAGCTTCCGCTCCGCGCCGTGCCGGTCGAGACCTGGTACGACTTCGGCCACATCCAGACCTATTTCCGCTCGCGCCGCTCCATCACCACCGCGCGCTCGTTCAACACGCTGCACATCGACGCGCTGACCGTGCGCAAGTCGAGCGCGGACACCGCGAAGATGCAGGCGGAGGCGAACTGGTTCGGCTCCATTCCGGCCCCGGTGCGGCCGTTCAGCGCGCGCCTGCTGGACGCGGGCGAGTCCTCCGGCACGGCGTTCTACAGCACCGAATACCAGTACGCGCCGACGCTGTCGGAGCTGTTCGTGTTCTCCACGGTCGGCCGCAACACCTGGACCAACATCCTGCGCTCCTGCCACGACTTCCTGCAGGCCTGCACCGGCTGCAAAGGCGACGGCTCCGGCGACGCGATCCTGACCGAGCTTACGGTGGCGAAGACCGGGGCCAGGCTGCAGCGCTACTCGGAGGAGACGGGGTTCGACATCGACCACCCGACCCGGCTGGACGGGCGGCCGCTTCCGTCGCTGCGGCGGATCGCCGACGAGGTGGTGCAGCTGATCGACCTCCGCTCCGGCCGGCCGGACAACGTGATGCATGGCGACTTCTGCTTCAGCAACATCCTGTACAACTCGCGTGCCGCGCGGATCAGCGTGATCGACCCGCGCGGCTATACCGAGGCCGGCCAGCGCTCGATCTTTGGCGACACGCGCTACGACCTAGCCAAGCTGTCGCACTCGATCCATGGCCACTACGACCACATCGTCGCCGGCCGCTACACGCTGGACCGGCCCGATCCACACTCGTTCGCGATCCGGTTCGAGACCAGCGCGCATCACGGCTGGCTGCAGGACGCGCTGTCGGAGTTCGAGGTGGACGGGCTGCAGGCCGGCGGCCGCGACGTGCGGGCGATCACGGTCGGGCTGTTCCTGTCGATGCTGCCGCTGCATGCCGACCGGCCGGACCGGCAGGCCGCGTTCATCGCCAACGCGCTGCGGCTGTATTCCAGGCTCTGAGGTTCCGATGATCGTGATCCCGATGGCCGGCCTGTCGCGCCGCTTCACGCTGGCCGGCTACGCGCTGCCGAAATACATGCTGCCGGTCGGTGACACGACCGTATTTGCCCATGCGGTCGGCAGCTTCTCCGGCCTGTTCGCCGACACGCCGTTCCTGTTCATCGGGCGCCACGTCGCCGACACCGAGACGTTCCTGCGCCGCGAATGCGCCCGGCTCGGCATCGCCGACGCCCGGATCGCGATGCTGGAACAGGAAACCGCGGGCCAGGCGGAGACGGTGGAGCTGGGCCTCGACCAGGCGGGGGTCGGCGACGGCGAGCCGGTGACGATCTTCAACATCGACACCTTCCGCGCCCGCTACGCGTTTCCCGAGGCGGCCTGGTTCGCCGCCTCCGACGGCTACCTGGAGGTGTTCCGCGGCGCGGGTGCCAACTGGTCCTATGTCGGTCCTGCGGACGATGCCGAGGCGGGCGTGGAGCCGCTGGTGGCGCGCACAACGGAAAAGCAGCCGATCTCCGACCTGTGCTGCGACGGGCTCTACCACTTCGCCCGCGCCGGCGACTTCCGCGCGGCGCTGGCGCAGGAACGGGCCAGTCCGACCTTGCCGGAGCTGTACGTGGCGCCGCTCTACAACCACTTGATCCGGGCCGGCCGCCGCATCCACTACGAGTTGGTGCCGGAGCAGGTGATCACCTTCTGCGGCGTGCCGGCGGAATACGAGGCGGTGCTGCGGTCGCTGTAGCAGGGGTTCCGGTAGCAGGGGAACCGGAACTGCATTTCAGCCCTCGTCGTGGCTGGCGGCGGCAGGGTCGCGCAGGGGCCTGATACCAACGGCGTTAGGCTGTGACCTGTTCGGCCCAAGAGCGTGTGGCGATAGAG
>CAXTOD010000308.1:0-3560 GCA_964245705.1 uncultured Acetobacteraceae bacterium | reverse complement strand
GCATTTCCGCGGCCTCGCCACCGGCGGCGAGATCGTCGCCTTCATGAGCCTCGCGGCGGGGATGATCGCGCGGCTCGACCAGCTCGTGGGTTTCTGCAACGCCCTGTTCCTGCAGACCCCGAAGCTCCGCGACTTCTTCGGCGTGCTCGACACCGTGCCGGCCGTCGCCGACCGCCCGGGCGCCCGAGACCCCGGCCGCGTCGCCGGGCGGGACGAAGACGGCGGCCCCGTCCCACAGCTCGCGAAAGGTCGGAATGTCGGACAGCACCAGCGCCAGCCCCGCCTGCGCCGCTTCCAGCACCGCCAAACCGAACGGCTCGTAGCACGCGGTCGAGACGAACACCCGCGCCGTCCCGAACGCGTGCGCCAGGCCGTGCTCGTCCAGGCTGCCGAGCCGGTGCAGCGCCTGCGTCCCGATGGTCCCGCCGTCCGGACCACGGAAGCTGCCCGCCGCCCGCACCGGCGCGTCCAGCAGCGCTGCGGCGGCATCAAGGGTGGCCGCGTCCTTGGCCTCGTCCCAGAACCGGCCGGCGGCGAGCGCCGCGCGCGGACGCTCCGCTGCGGGCAGTCCCGGCATCGGCAACGGCATGCGGCCGTTATGGATCGCCACGACCTCCCGTCCGGTGCGGTAGGCGTCGCGCACGGCATCACGGAACGCCCGGCTCGGCGCCACCACCCGGTCGGCCCGCTCGATGCCCTGGCGGGTGGCATCGATCCGCCAGGCGAACCCGTCCGGAGGCGGCCCGGACCGGATCGCCCGCCACCAGGTGAGCAGGCAGGAATGCAGCACCGCCACCACCGGCGCCGGCCAGCGCGCGTCGCGCCCCAGCAGGGCAGGGGCGTGCAGGTGCACCGAGTCCACGCAGCACCGTCGCGCCAGGGCGGCAAGGCCGTCGGCACTCCGTTCCAGCGCGTCCGGATCCGCGGCGGTCCAGTCGAGGTCGAACCCGGTCCGGTGCAGCACGAGGCCGGAAACCGCCTCCGCCTCCCGCACCTGCGCCGCCTCCGGGTCCGGCCCCAGCACCGCCAGCTCCACCGTGATCCCGTCCGCCGCCCATTCCCGCGCCAGCCCCAGGCTGTAGCGCCAGACTCCGCCCACCGCGTCGGTCGTGAGGAGGATGCGCAAGCGGGTCAGCGAACGCAGCAGACGGATTCCAGCGCCCCGAGCGGCAGCGGCGCGTCGTCCTGGATGTCGGACAGGCGCTCGAACAGGCCGAGATAGTGCGCGTGCGCCCGTTCCCAGGCCTGGTCGTCCGGCGCTCCGAACAGCTTCCGGTAGTCCGGCGAGCTCGGATACGGGTACAGCGGCACCGGGTCGTTGGCCCACACCCCCGCCGCCTGCAGCCGTTCCCGCCAGGCGGCGACCAGCGCCGGGTCGTCGCCGCTGACCTGGATCAGGTTGGCCTGCACGAAGGCGACGTGCCGCTTCGCCAGGATCAGCCGGTCGGCCAGCTCGTCGGTGGACAGGCGGCAGTTCTTGTCCAGCTCTGCGCGCCCCTCCACGGTCAGGCTTTCCACCCCGGCCTCGATCGACACGCAGCCGGCCGCTCCCAGCAGCGCCAGCATATCCGGCTTCCACAGGTCGATCCGGGTCTGCACCCCGAACCTGAGCCCGCGCCCCACCAGGGCCTCCAGCAACGGCCGGTTCGGCAGGAAGATCTCATCGATGAAGTACAGGTAGCCGACGCCCTGCGCCCGGAGCGCGTCGATTTCCTCCAGCAGCGGTTCGAGCGCACGCCTGCGGTAGCCGTCGCGGAAATCGATCTTCGCGCAGAACGAGCAGGAATACGGGCAGCCGCGCGACGCTTCCACCTCCGCTCCCGGCAGCTCGTGGCCGGAGCCGGGATAGGGCTGGTCGTAGCGGTGGTGGTGGTGGACGTGCCGCGCGACCCAGCGATCGGGCCAGCGCAGCGCCGGCAGGTCGGTGAAGCGGGTCGCCTGCGGGCCGCCATTGGCAAGCAGGCTGCCGTCCGGGCGCAGGACCGCGGTGCCCGGGACCGTGCCGGGCAGGCCGCCCTCGGCCAGCGCCAGCACCACCTCCTCGCACTCCCCGCGCACCACCACGTCGGCGCCGAGCTTGCGCAACGCCGCCTCCGGCGTGGCCGAGCCGTGCGGCCCGACCGCCACCAGCCGGGCCCCGGGACAGGCGTCGCGCAGCGCGTCGAGCAGCAGGCGCGGGATGCGCAGCTCCGGCTGGGCGCAGCGCCAGAACAGGTAGGTGGGCGCCGTGGTGACCACGACCATGTCCGGGCGATAGGCGGCGCAGGCCGCCGCCATGGCAGGAATGTCGAGCCCGTCCAGCCTCCCGTCATGCAGCAGCGTGTCGTGGCCGGCGCGCTCCAGCAGCACCTGCGTCGCCCCCAGCTCGATCGGCAGGTGCGGCGCGCGGCAGCCGAAATAGATGCTGTGCTCGAAGCTCCAGGGCGGGTTCAGCAGCGCGACCTTCATGCAGCACCTCCCAGCACCGGCGCGGCACCGGCCTTGGCCAGGCCCGGGCGGCTGACCAGGTGCGGCCGTTCCGTCTCGATCCAGCGCTTCAGCCGCGCCACGCCCTCGCGCCAGCCGAGCGGCTGCCGGAGCCCCAGCACCTCGCGCGCCCGCCGCGTGTCGGCGACGAAGTAGCGCTGGTCGCCGGTGCGCCAGGGATGGAACTCCCGCTGCACCCGCCGCCCGGTCAGGCGCTCGATCTCCTCGATCAGCATCAGCAGGGTGATGGCGTTGTCCGGGCCGCCGCCGAGGTTGAACGCTTCCCCCTTCACCGCCGGCGCCTGGTCGCGCGCCGCCAGATACGCCGACACCGCGTCGCCCACCTCCAGCGCGTCGCGCACCTGGCGCCCGTCGCCGTACAGGCTGAGCGGCCGGTCCTGCAGGGCGGACAGCAGGAAGTGCGCGAGCCAGCCCTGGTCCTCGGTGCCGAGCTGGCGCGGTCCATAGATGCAGCTCATGCGCAGCACCACGGTCGGCAGGCCGAACGAGCGCGCATAGTCGAGCACGTACTGGTCCGCCGCCCCCTTGGAGCAGCCATAGGGGGTGTGGAACGACAACGGCCGCGCCTCGCCGATGCCGTGCGCGCGCAGCTCCGGGTCGATCGGCAGGTAGGCGTCCTCGTTGTGCGACAGCCGTATGTCGGCGAGGTCGCCATACACCTTGTTGGTGGACGCGAACACCAGCGGCACCGGCTCCGCGCCGGGACGGGCGGCACGGCGGCGCAGCGCTTCCAGCAGGTTCACCGTGCCGCGCAGGTTGACGTCGAAGTCGCCCAGGGGGTCGACCAGCGAGGTGGTCACCGCGACCTGGCCCGCGAGGTGGAACACGCTGGACGCGTCGCGCGCCGCGTCGGCCACCGCCCCCTCGTCGCGCAGGTCGGCGATCGCCACCGACAGCCGGCCGCGATGGCGGCGGCGCAGCCAATGGAGGTTCTCCTCGACCCCCGGCCGGGCCAGGCTGTCCAGCACCAGCACCTCCTCGCCGCCCCGCGCCAGCCGGTCGGCCAGGTTGGAGCCGATGAACCCGGCGCCGCCGGTCACCAGCGCCGGGCGGGCGCCGGCGAGCGCCGGGCG
>CAXTOD010000307.1:0-3578 GCA_964245705.1 uncultured Acetobacteraceae bacterium | reverse complement strand
GTCATGGCGGGCGTGCCGACCCAGGCTTCCGCGCCCGCGGCCAGCCAGGGCGCGGCCAGGCCCGCCGCCTGCCAGCGCGCGACCAGGGCGCGGAAGGCGGGATCACGGGCGGTGAAGTACGGCGCGCCATGGTCGAACGTCGCCTCGCCCAGGACCGTGCCGACCCGGCGCGTCGACATCCGGCCGCCGACGCCGGCCGACTTCTCGAACACCGTCACCCGGTGTCCCGCGTCCTGCAGCGCCGCGGCACAGGCGAGGCCGGACAGGCCGGCGCCGATCACGGCAATCTGCATGGTCGCCTCCTCTCCCGGTTGCGGCGCCGGACGGGGGATGCCACCTCACCGTCATGGCACAGGTTGTGGTGTGGTTCGATGGCGGCTGTCCCTTGTGCCGGCGCGAGATCGCGCTGATGCGCCGGCTCGACCGCAGGAACGCGATCCGCTTCGTGGACGTGGCGGCGGCCGGGGCAGGCTGTCCGACCGACCGCGCGGCGCTGCTGGCCCGGTTCCACGCAGCGAGGACGGGCGGCTGCTGTCGGGTGCGGCGGCCTTTGCGGCGATGTGGCGGGCGATCCCGCTGCTGCGGCCGCTCGGGCTGCTGGCGCGCAACAGGATGGTGCTGGCGGGGCTGGAGTGGGGGTATCTGCGGTTCCTCGGGGTGAGGCCATACTTGAGGAAGCGCTGGGGCGCTGCCCCAGGCCCCGCCAAAGGCGCGCCTTTGGAAACCGCTTCTAGATGATGTAGTCCAAGGCGGGCAGGGTCTGGTCCATGGTCAGGGCCGGCATGTTGGAATGGCGCGTGCCGACCAAGCGGGCGGGGTTGCCGACCACCGTGGTGTAGGGGCGGACGGCTTCCAGCACGATCGAGCCGGCGCCGATCTTGGCGCCTTCGCCGATCTCGATGTTGCCCAGGATCTTGGCCCCGGCGCCGATCAGCACCCCACGCCGGATCTTCGGATGGCGGTCGCCGACGTTCTTGCCGGTGCCGCCCAGCGTCACCCCCTGCAGCAGCGACACGTCGTCCTCCAGCACCGCGGTCTCGCCGATCACGATCCCGGTGCCGTGGTCGATCAGCACGCGGCGCCCGATGAGGGCGGCCGGATGGATGTCGAGCCCGAACAGCTCCGAGCAGCGGCTCTGCAGGTGCTGCGCCAGGTGCCGCCGCCCGTCCTGCCACAGGTGGTGCGCGACCCGGTAGATCTGCAGCGCCTGGAAGCCTTTGAAGTACAGGAACGGGGTCACCAAGTCCGGGCAGGCCGGGTCGCGCTCCTTGATCGCCACTAGGTCCGATGCTCCGGCCGCCACCAAGTCCGGGTCGGCCGCGTGCGCCGCCGCCGCCAGCTCCGTCAGCGCCTCGGCGGGCACGGCGAGGTCGGCCAGCTTGCGCCCGACCAGGGCGGCCAGGGCCGCGGTGAAGTCGGCATGGGCATGGATGCTGCCGCACATCAAGCGGCCCATGATCGGGTCGCCGCAACACGCCGCCTCCCCGACCATCTGCTGCCACAGCGCATGGAGGTCGACGCTGCCCAGGGTTGGGCCCAGGGTGGGGCCCGGAATCGGGCGGATTGCAGCGGGCGTGGCGCTTGCGAGATCGATCATGTCGTCCATCATCGTCGGTCCGGCTTCAGCTCCCGAATGATGGCAGATAGGACGGCTCCGCGGTTTCTGCGAGTCCGGCTCCTGCGGGTCCGGTCATCGCGGGCGGCATGGACCGCCCGCCCATCGCCGCGCGCATGAAGGCGCGGCGCAGCGGCGGGATCCGGTTCACCCCGGCGATGCCGAGGTCGCGCAGGAGCCGCAGCGACGGGTTGTCGTTGGAGAACAGCCGGTCGAGCAGGTCGGTCGCGGCCAGCATGGCGAGGTTGGCTGGCCGTCGCGCCGCCTGGTAGCGGCGAAGCAGCGTGGCACTGCCGAGATCCTCCCCGCGTGCCTGCGCCGCGATCAGCAGGTCGCCCAGGGCGGCCACGTCGCGAAAGCCGAGGTTGAGCCCCTGGCCCGCGATCGGGTGGATGCCGTGTGCCGCGTCGCCGACCAGGGCAAGGCGGGTGGACATGTAGCTGTGGGCGTGCAGCGCGTTCAGCCGGTACGACCAGCGCCGCCCGACCGGACGCATGGCGCCGAGATGGCATCCGAGCCGGCGCTGGATCTCGCGCGCGAAGGCGTCCTCCGGCAGGGCCAGCAGCCGGTCGGCCAGCGCGTCCCGCTCGGTCCACACGATCGCCGACAGGTGGGGCGCGCCCTCGGTGCCGGCCATCGGCAGCTGCGCGAACGGGCCGCCCGGCAGGAAGTGCTCCAGCGCCTGGTTGCGGTGCGGGAGCGTGTGCGCCACCGCGCAGACCAGCCCGGTCTGGTTGTAGCGCAGCCGCGTCACGGCGATGCCGGCCTCCGTGCGGAGCGGGCTGTCGCGCCCTTCCGCCGCGACCAGCAGCCGGGCGTGCACGGTGCGGCCGTCATCCGTCCGGATCGCCACCCCCGTCTCGTCGCGCCGCACCACCCTCGCCTGCGCCGGCGCCGCAACCAGGATCGCCGGGTCGGCGTGCAGGGTGGCGTTCAGCGCCACGCGCAGGCTGCGCGCTTCGGTCATCCAGCCGAACGGCTCGCCGACCTCGCGGTGGTCGAAGTGGAGGAACAGCGGCGAGGCCGGCCGGCCAGGCTGGCCGTCCGACACGCGGATGTCCTCGATCGGTCCCGACGGCAGCGGGAGGTGGGCCCACACCCCCGCCCGCTCCAGCA
Source organism: uncultured Acetobacteraceae bacterium (assembly GCA_964245705.1). GTDB lineage: Bacteria > Pseudomonadota > Alphaproteobacteria > Acetobacterales > Acetobacteraceae > Lichenicola. The sequence continues at coordinate 847 of CAXTOD010000307.1, read as the reverse complement.
GCCGACGGTTGCCCGAGGCGATCGCATAGGCCCGGCCGTCGAAATCCGGATGCTCCATCGGCGGCAGGGGAGCGCGGTCGACAATCGCGACGGATATCCCGGCGCTGCCCAGCAGGCAGGCCAGGGTGGCGCCGACCGGACCCGCACCCACCACGCACACGGCGACGTCGACGACGTCTGTTCCTGCTGGGTTCATGCTGGATATGCTCATGAATAGGCCTTCGGCTGGGCCGGATGCGGCGATTGCCTGTTTGCTGGGCGGGATCGTGCGGCAGACCGTGGCATCCGGGACGCAAAAAGAGACGTTCTTGCGCACCGGACGGCGGTGGCATGGATCTTGGAACGATGCCGTGTCAAATCGAACGAACTCCGGCGGCGCAGAGCGACAGGATCCTGCCGACCGGCAGCCGGAGGCCATGCTGGACAAAGGAAGGTGCGATGAAGCTCGTCACGGCAATCATCAAGCCCTTCAAGCTCGATGACGTACGGGAAGCGCTGACGCCGTTGGGTGTTCAGGGTCTGACGGTCTCCGAGGTGAAGGGGTTCGGTCGGCAGAAGGGCCAGACCGAGATCTACCGGGGTGCGGAATACCACGTCAGCTTCCTGCCGAAGGTGAAGATCGAGGTCGCGGTGTCCGACGACCTGGTGGACCAGGTGGTGGAAGCCATCCTGCAATCCGCCCATACCGGCAAGATCGGCGACGGCAAGATCTTCGTGAGCGAGATCCTGCGCGCGGTGCGCATCCGCACCAGGGAAACCGGAGAGGACGCACTGTGAGGACCATGCTTCCCATGCCCGCATCCCCACGCACCCGTATCGCCGCCGCCACGGCTTCCCTGCTGGCGGC
>CAXTOD010000306.1:2964-3586 GCA_964245705.1 uncultured Acetobacteraceae bacterium | reverse complement strand
GCTGAACGCGGCCGCGGCGGTTCCGCCCTGGTCGCATCCCTGCCAACCGCACAACAGTTCGACGGACCTGCATGTCGTTCCGCTCCACCTTTCTCGGCGCCGGCACCTATCTTCCGGAGCGGGTCGTCGGCAACGACGAGCTCGCCCTGCGGGTCGACACCTCCGACGCGTGGATCCGCGAGCGCACCGGCATCCGGCAGCGCTACCTGGCCGGGCCGCATGAGACCTGCGCCTTCATGGCCGCGGCCGCCTCGCGCATGGCGCTGTCCACGGCCGGAGTCGACGCGTCGGAGGTGGATGCGGTGCTGCTGGCGACCAGCACGCCGGACCAGGCGTTTCCCGCCACCGCCGTGCGCGTCCAGGCGGCGCTGGGCATGACGGGCGGGTTCGGCTTCGACCTCGCGGCGGCGTGCAGCGGGTTCATCTATGCCCTGTCGATGGCCGACGCGCTGATCCGCTCGGGCCAGGCGCGGACGGTGCTGGTGATCGGGGCAGAGGTGTTCTCGCGCCTGCTGGACTGGCAGGACCGGGCCACCTGCGTGCTGTTCGGACGGCGCCGGTGCGGTGCTGCTGCGGGCGGGGCCGGCAGACGGGCCGGGGCTGCTGTCGACCCATCTCCATT
>CAXTOD010000306.1:0-2954 GCA_964245705.1 uncultured Acetobacteraceae bacterium | reverse complement strand
CCGCTGACCCCCGCGCTGGACTGCCAGCTCGAAACCGGCGACCTGCTCTACATCGACGGCTGGGCGGGCCGGGACGAGGCGACCGGGCACCTGCGGATGAACGGCCGCGAGATCTTCCGCCATGCGGTGTCCAAGCTGGCGGGGGCGGTGGACGAGGCCCTGGCGGCCAACGGTCTGGGTTATGCCGACGTGGACTGGCTGGTGCCGCACCAGGCCAACAAGCGGATCATCGACGGCATGGGCCGCAAGCTGGGGCTGCCGCCGGAGCGGGTGGTGGTCACGGTGGATCGCCATGCCAACACCTCGGCCGCGTCCATTCCGCTCGCCTTTGCCGAGGCGGTCGGCGACGGCCGGATCCGGACTGGCGATCTGGTGCTGATGGAGGCGCTCGGCGGCGGCCTCACCTGGGGTTCGGCGCTGCTGCGCGTGTAGGCGGCTGGTTGTAGCGTCCGGGAGACACCTCCGGGCGGACGCGCGGTCCGGCGCTGCCGGCCATGCTTTCACGTCGATCCGGTGGGGTCCGGCCGGGGCCCCTCTTTGCTGCAAAAGCAGCGGTTTGTCGTTGCCGGCGCAGATGCCCCGGCAGGACAAGGGGGGTTGAAGCGTGGTTTGACGGCTGTTGCGGCCGTGCTTACGGTCGCGTCATGAGTACCGTGACGAGAGCCAGCCTGGCCGAGCACATCTACACGCAGGTGGGCTTGTCGCGGAACGAGTCGGCGGCGCTGCTGGAAGCGGTGCTGGAGCAGCTGGCGCTGGCCCTGGCGGCCGGAGATCCGGTCAAGATCAGCGGCTTCGGCACCTTCTCTGTCAGGCAGAAGGGGCGCCGGATCGGCCGCAACCCCAAGACCGGACTCGAGGTGCCGATCCTGCCGCGGTCGGTGCTGGTGTTCCGTCCCAGCCAGGTGCTGAAGGCGCGGGTCAACGGCTACGAGCCGACCGGCGAGGACGACGCCGCATGACCCAGACCGGCGGCTGGGAGCCGGACCCGGACGAGGACGGGTTCGGACAGGACGACGAGGCGCGCGACGCGCTGCCGGACCGGGCCGGCCGGCTGAAGAAGAGCCCGTCCGCCTTCCGCACCATCAGCGAGGTCGCGGACGACCTTCACATCCCGCAGCACGTGCTGCGGTTCTGGGAAACCCGGTTCGCCCAGGTCAAGCCGCTCAAGCGCGGCGGCGGGCGGCGCTACTACCGGCCGGACGACATCGCCCTGCTGCGCCGGATCTCGGACCTGCTCTACATCCAGGGCTACACCATCAAGGGCGTGCAGCGGCTGCTGCGCGAGGGCGACGGCACCCTGTCCGGCGACCTGCCGCCGCCGGACGTGGCCGATCGCGGCGACGACGATCCCCCGCCGCCCCCCGGTGCCGTGGCGCACATCCCGGCACCGCCGGACGCGGACGGGGCGGACCTTCCGGAGCCGCTGCCGGTCGTGGAGGCGGACGAGCTGGAAACCGAGGTGCGCCGCCTGCGCCACGCGCTGATCACGGTGCTGGACGAGCTCGAACTGATCCGCGAGCGGCTGCCAAGCTAGATTGCGGTCCCCGCACCGGGCTGCTACACCCCGCGGGCCGAACGGCGAGCGGGCAGTAGCGCAGCCTGGTAGCGCATCAGTCTGGGGGACTGGGGGTCGTGGGTTCGAATCCCGCCTGCCCGACCACCGCCCCGTTCAGGCCTGCTGCAGGTCGTCGCCCGGGGCGGTCCATTCCCGCCACAGCAGGATCAGCGCGGCCATGATCGCCGGGCCGAGGAACAGCCCGAGCAGGCCCCAGGCCTCGACGCCGCCCAGGATGCCGAGCAGCACCCACAGGAACGGCAGCTTGGTGGCGCCGCCGATCAGCACCGGGCGCACGAAGTGGTCGGACGCGAACACCACGATCATGCCGAACACGAACAGCGCGATCGCGGCGACGGTGGAGCCCTGCGCCAGCACCAGCGCGGCGGCGAGCCCGATCGCCAGCACCGCGCAGAACGGGATCATGGCGGCCACCGCGGTCAGCACGCCGAACAGGGTCGGGTGCGGGGCGCCGGCAACCGCGTAGGCGATGCCGAGCACGAAGCCCTCGCCGAGCCCGACCAGCACCAGCCCGTCGACGGTGCCGTGCACGGAGGCGACCATCTGCCGGCCGATCCGCTCGCCGCGGGCGCCGAACGCGCGCCGGCTGGCCACCAGCATCTGCCTGATCACCGTTTCGCCCTCCCGGAACAGGAAGAACAGGGTGACGATGCTGAAGGCGAACAGCGTGCTCCGGTGCGCGACCTGGCTGCCGAGCTCGCGGGTCATGCGCAGGTTGCCGCCGGCGCGTATGGAGGTGAACAGGTCGGAGGCGTCGTCGGGCGTGGACAGGTGCTGCTGCCACCAGGCGGCGGCCGCGTCGCTTTCCACCGGCAGGCGGTGCACCCAGCCCGGAACCGGCACGCCGGTGTGCCGGGCGTGCTCCACCCAGGCCAGCACGCCCTGCGCCTCGCGGGCCGCCTCGAACGCGATCAGCGAGATCGGGATCAGGAACACCAGCGCGATCAGGGCAGTGAACAGCAGCGGCAGGAGGAGGTTGTGCCGGCCCGGCGGCCTGCGGCGCTTGACGCGCTGGAACAGCGGCCAGGTGGCGATGGCGAAGATCACCGCCCAGGCCAGCGCCGGCAGGAAGTCGCGCAGCGTGTACAGGCCGAGCAGGACCAGGACGCCGCCCAGGATGCTGCGCGCCACCTGCTGCGACCGCGTTCTCCGGGTCACCTCCGGCTCGGGCGGCGGGATCGGCGGGGAAACCTGGTTCATCGGGCGTCCTTCGGGCAAGGAAACGGTTCGGGTTTCCGGTCGCTTCGCCTTGCAACGTCATCAGGGCGCAGGATTTGCCTCGGCCGGCGCCGCAGCCTTCCGGAACGAACGAAAAACCGCAAGGCTTCGCTCCCGGCGCCGCTCGCGTCCGGTCCATCCGCGACGGGCGGGGAGGGGC